>CAISZK010000446.1 GCA_903889915.1 uncultured Bacteroidota bacterium | reverse complement strand
TGTGATACATTTGTAAATGTTCGTTGAAACAGTCCATAAAGTTTATTCGATACTTTCATTTTCTTTAAAATATTGCCCGTACTAGTGGATAGATAATAAAAAAAGTTCCACCCCTTGAAAGGATGGAACTTTTTTGGTCAAAAGACAATAGTCAAAAGTCAATAGTCAATGGTCATTTGACTTATGACTTTTGACTAATGACTAATTTTAATGAATTCTCCTGAGTTTGACACCTGACAACCTATAAAACCTCATAACTCCTTATTTATCAAGGGTTGTTTTCTGGAAATAAGAAAAAACGTAGTGCGAAAGATATTAGGTGCCGTAAAAAACATGCTTTAACTTTGCAGCGATTTAGCGATAATAGATATTTGCGAAAAAGTGTGAAAAAAAAATCAAAAATTAAGGCATGGCATTTCTTAGACAGGAGAAGAAGGGAGACAGCACTTACCTTCGGATAGTGAAGAGTTACCGGGGTGATGATGGCATCAGCAAACACCGCACCCTATATAACATGGGCAAAGCAGAGGACTATTCGCCCGATGCATTGAAAAAGATTGGACAATCTTTATATGAACTTGGTGGCGGCAGTATAGAAGAATTGGAAAGTAAGCGACTGCATGAAATAAGCAGGTTCTATTATGGTTTTCCGCTTGTGGTACATCAATTATTAAAGGTCTATTCATTAGACAGGTTTCTTGATGGAATAACACGCAACAAGTCGCTTGGATTTAACCTAAGAGAAAGTATGACATTGTTGATTAGTGAACGACTGCATGATCCAGTAAGCAAGTTGTCCAATTATAAAAATCAAAATGATTACATTGGACTAGCAAAATTAGAGCTTCATCAAATATACCGCACATTAGACCAATTGCACGATTGCCAGGAAGACATAAAAAGTCTAATATACCATAAAGGAAGAAACCTGTTTAATCAAAAACTGGATATAGTGTTTTATGACGTAACTACTTTTTATTTTGAAAGCAGCAAGGAAGATGGATTAAGGGAAAAAGGTTTTGGTAAGGATGGTAAAATAGGGAATACCATCATCGCTTTTGGATTATTAATTGACCAATATAAGCAACCTGTAGGTTATGAAGTTTATCGCGGACGACAATATGAGGGATACACATTTTCTGATGCACTTGCACGGTTGAAAAAGAAATATCAAATAGAAAGAGTCATTTGTGTAGCAGATACGGGGATGATGAACCAAAACAATGTTGATCAAACCATGCAAAGTGAATTTGAATACATTTTTGGTGAGCGGTTAAAAAATATTTCAGAAACGAAACAGGATGAGATACTGGATTTGACCAAATATAAAACACTTGTGATCGAAGAAGAAAACAGTGGAGAATCAATACCAATCAAATACTACATCACAGAATACAAAGGCAAAAAACTCATTACTACCTATAGTAAAAAAAGGGCAGCCAAAGACAAAGCAGAAAGAGAAGAAAAGATTGAAAAAGCAAAAGCCTTTTTAGTAAAACCTGAAACACTGAAAAAGAAAGAAAAAAGATTCTATATCAAAGATGTTGGGAAAAACCAGTATGTCTTAGATGAAGAAAAAATTCAACGAAGTGCAAGATTTGATGGCTTTATGACCATTGCCACCAATAATAAAAATTTGACAACATCTGAAATACTTAATGCCTACAAACAACTTTATCAAATTGAACAATCCTTCAGAACGTTTAAAACTTTCCTCGAAACCCGACCAATGTTTCATTGGACACCAAAAAGAATTTTGGGACATTTGGCCCTATGTTACATTTCATTTACTATCCTAAATTATCTGCAACTAAAACTTAAACGACAAGGAACACCACAATCAGAAGATCAAATACGACACAATCTAATCAGAATGCAAGCTAGCCTTATCCGTCAAGACGAACATGAATATTACCTTCGGTCAAAAACAGAAGAAGGTGCTAAACAAATAATGAAACTGCTATCAATAAAGGAGCTTCCTGATGTGATTTCAAAAGGAACTATGAACCAATATCTATAACATGCCTAAATAAACTTGATAATAGCTAGTCCATGAGCTAAAACCATCTCAAAAGAACTCATCTGGTAAAAATCAGGTGTAGTGCGAAAACTGATTTGCTATAAATCATGTTTTTAGCAAGATAGACTTCTCAGGTGTCAAACTCAAGAAGAATGAAGCATTTAAAAAGTAAAAATTCACCAATTTAAATAATAACGTTATGAAAACAATAGTAAAAAAATCAGCAGGAATCATCCCCGGCATGATATTTTTTCTTGCCATGGTTCCAACAGTGATCGTTCACAAAATAGTCGTTGTGGCAAAGCTGCCACGCAGTGTTGATAATTTGATCATAAAGGTTTATGCTATCCTTAAGGCTATGACCGATA
>CAISZK010000445.1 GCA_903889915.1 uncultured Bacteroidota bacterium | reverse complement strand
TTCCCATAACTTTAATCCTTGTTCCTTTGCGAAACCAAGTATTTCTTCCTCATCAACAGTAGTCATCTTTCTGTTTTTCACGATCAGTTTTCCATTTGAAATTACATGTTGCACATGCTTTGCTTCTATTCCAAAAAGAAAATGCCCGAAGAAATTACTTTGATTCATTTCCGTCGGACTGTCGTAGTCAAGCACCACAAGGTTTTCCTCACCATCACCATTGAAATTATTCGTGTGCAGATATTCGTTCACATTTCTGAACCTTCTGTAGATTCCGGGGTAATCAATGCTGTCGAAGCCTTGCCCGACAAAGAAAGCAGACTTTGCACTTCTGAGCATATCGCTATGCATGCCATCAGTGCCAAGCATGATGTGGGTGCCCAAATCGCGTGAATCAAAGTAACCGACATTGTTGTTCAGGTTGCTTTCGCTGTTCTGCACAACCCATGCATTTGAATTCCTGACTAACTCTTTTTCTAATTCATCAAGATGGAGACAATGAGCCAATATTGATTTTGGAAACTGTAAAACACCTGCGCTATAAAGGCGATCAACAACCCATGTATGATAATTTTCCAGACAATGACTCTCGTCATATTTGTCCTCTGCAACATGAATGTGAATTCCTGAATTAAACTTTTCGGCAAGTTGTACTGCCCTTTTTAATGTGTCGTCAGATATGGTAAATGATGCATGAAGCCCCACAAGTCCTTGCTGATTCTTTAAATAATTTTCAGTTTCATTCAATCCTTTTGTTGCAATATCAAGTCCGTCACGATCAGAAATCTCATAACACAGCAGATGTGAAACACCAACTTTTTCAAAAGCTTTTGCAATGATCTCAAGCGATCCGTCAATCATGAAAGGTGATGCATGATGATCAATCACAAAAGTAACACCATTCTTTGCCGATGCGATGGCTGTAGCAAGAGCGCTTGCTTCAATCATTTTTTCATCAAGGCATTTATCCAAAGTCCACCAGACATATTTTAGAATCTCATAAAAATTGGCAGGTTGTTTTTTAGGCGCACCCATTCCTCTCGCCAATGCTGAGTAAACATGATGATGCCCGCATGCAAATGATTTGGTAACAAATTTCCCGGTGCAGTCAATCACCTCGTCCTTTGTGTCAGTTGGAATTTCATCAATGAAGCTGTTTTTTTCTTTTTTTTCGGGGTCCACAAAGATTGAAGTGTTCCTGAACTCCAGTGTTTGCCAGTCAATGTAAACAGCATTTTTTAAATAGATCGCCATACTTGTGATTATTAAGGAATAAAATTAGAGATAAAAATTGAGACCGGAGACAATATTTTTATACTTTAGCAATATGAACCGTTTCATTCTTATCCGCGAATATCTGAGTTATTATTTAAGTGCGAAAACCAAACATGGCATTCATTCACCATTTGTTTTTGAGTTTGTCACAAAGGTACTCAATAAACGTTTTAAAGATGGACAAACAAAGAAAATTGAAAAGCTCCGAAAGGAATTATCTGCTTCATCCCGCATGATCAAAAAATGCGATTTTGGCGTTGGCTCCGAATCTGGAAGCAGCGGCTCACAAAGTGTAAAAGATATCATAAAGAATTCTGCGAAGAGTAAAAAATATGCAGGCTTGCTTTGTCGCATCATTCGTCATTTCAATTTTAAGAAAGCTTTGGAGCTTGGCACTTCTGCAGGAATTAGCAGCATGTACATGGCTACGGCAATGCCAATGGGCAAAGTGATAACCATTGAAGGCAATCCTGAAATTGCAAAGTTGTCGGTTGAGAATTTTGACAAAGTTGGGATCACAAATATTACGCAGGTTACCAGTAATTTTGATGAAGTATTAGATGGTATTCTTGCAAAAGAAAAATTATTTGACATCATCTTTTTTGATGGAAATCACCGGGAAGAAGCAACCATCCGTTACTTTAACCAATGTCTGAGTTGCATTCACAATGAAACTGTTTTTGTTTTTGATGACATCAACTGGTCTGATGGGATGAAGCAGGCATGGTTGAAGATCAAACAACATCCTTCAGTGAAAGTAAGTATTGATTTGTTTTTTCTTGGAATAGTTTTTTTCCGGAGGGAGCTGAGCAAGGAGGATTTTGTTGTCAGGTTTTAGAAGAAAAGTTCAATTCACCTTTTTTTATAAACATCTTTGCGATGAGCGATTCTTATTATTTCAATTGTAAGAAGATTGTCATTTATGGAATAAATAATTCTATAATTTCCATACCTGACTCTATACCAATTTTGATAAGAATGTAATTTTTTACATCCTACTGGTCTTGGCTGTTTCTCTAAGTCTTTTATTAGTCCAATTATCTTTTCAAGATGTTTTTTAGGTAAAAGATAAATGAATTTTTCAGCCGATTTAGTAACAAATACTTTATACAGCATTTATTCTTCCTTTTACCTGAAGGTTTGAAATTATTTTATCAAGTGGAACTGTTTCTTCTTGTTTTCTGAACTCAAGAAAAATAATATCTTCTAAATCCTCAATATACTCCAATAGATTATCTCCTTTGAGTTTTTTATTGTCGAGAGGAATCATCAAGGCAATTTTTTCACCTTTATCATTAGTAACAAAATTCACTTTAGTCATAACTTATTTTTTCTCCATACAAAATTAATGATTTTTTTAATGCAGAATATTTGAAAAGTAAAAAATCATTATTCCCATTTCGATTTTTCTTGGAGATGTTGTGAATATAAGTCTGTCTCCTGAGCCTCATTAAAGGATCTTTTATATTCATTTTTCCACTAAAAAGAAAAAGAGATTTTATTTTCCCCGTGTGGTCTTTATTTCACTGCGTTATTTATCTTTTTATTCTTACTTTTGTCAAACAATATAACTGCTGAAAACATTGATGGAAGAAAGAAAAGAAGTAATATCGCTTACTGAAATAGTAAAAAATTATAAAATAGGCGCTGAAGTTATAGTGAAAGCGCTGCGCTCAGTCAGCCTTACCATTTATAAAAACGAATACGTTGCGTTGATGGGGCCTTCAGGTTCCGGCAAATCAACACTCATGAATATCCTTGGATGCCTTGATACGCCTACATCGGGCGAATATATTCTGAATGGACAAATAGTAAGTAAAATGTCTGATGATAACCTCGCACAGGTAAGAAATAAAGAGATTGGTTTCGTTTTCCAGACATTTAATCTTCTTCCGCGATCAACAGCTTTGGACAACGTAGCTTTGCCTTTGGTATATGCAGGATTCAGTAAGAGCAAACGCATTCAGCGCGCCACTGAGGTTTTAAAAAGCGTAAATCTTGAGGACAGGATCATGCATAAACCCAATGAGCTTTCAGGCGGACAACGTCAGAGAGTAGCGCTGGCAAGGGCTTTGGTGAATAATCCTTCCATTATTCTTGCCGACGAACCTACAGGTAATCTTGATTCAAAAATTTCCATCGAGATCATGGGATTGTTTGAAGAAATTCATAAAGCAGGAAACACCATCATCATTGTGACCCACGAAGAAAATATTGCAAAATATGCACACCGCATCATCCGTTTGATGGACGGTGAAATTGCTTCGGATGAAGTGAACCCTGACATTACAAAATACGAAAAGAATATAGCAGAAGTAGTAAATGAGCAATAACCAAAAGATATACACCCGCACAGGCGACAAAGGAGAAACTTCTCTGATGGGAGGTACAAGGGTTCCAAAGTACCACATCAGCATTGAGACTTATGGCACCGTTGATGAACTGAATTCATACATTGGTCTCATCAGGGATCAGCAAATTGATGACCACAGCAAAGAAATTTTAATTGAAATTCAGGACCGCCTTTTCAGCGCAGAGTCGCGTCTGGCATGTGAAAACGAAACCTGCCGCAACAGAATTCCGGCTATAAAAGATGAGGATATAACCCTCCTCGAAAATGAGATTGACAACATTTCAAAAACACTTCCTGAACTTCACTCTTTCATTCTCCCCGGAGGTCATACCACTGTCTCTTATTGCCACATTGCCCGCTGTGTTTGCCGCCGTGCCGAACGTCTTGCAATTTTCATGTCGAAAGATCACCCCGTGGATGTTCTCGTTATTAAATATCTCAATCGTTTGTCTGATTATTTATTTACGCTAGCCAGAAAATTTTCAATGGATACCGGCTCTCCCGAAATAACATGGAAAGCCCGGCTGTGATTTATGAAACTGCAATTAAATCTTCTGCACAAGACCTACTGGGTTCTGATTTTTCTGATCATCCTGTCTTCTCCCATTAGCGCAGCTATCGTTGGCGCTCGTTTCCTAACGAGTGCCCCAACTCTAGTTGGCGCTCGTCTCCCGACGAGTGACATTACTGCCAAAGACACGTCAAAAACAAAAAAGAAAAAAACCAAAGTTGTAAAAGAAACCACCGTCACCGACGATTATTACAAGAAGAATTTCTTCCGTTATGAGGACTACACCTACAATGATAAAATAAAAACCGTGGTTCTCTGCAAGGATGGGTTTGCATTGTCGCCACCGGTTATTCAGCTTGGAACGGATGAAAAACTTAAACTTAGTTTCGATGAATTTGGTTCAGAATATAAATCCTACAAATACACCATTATTCATTGCAATGCCAACTGGAAACCTTCGGATCTCATGCCCTCCGAATATATTGACGGCTTCACTGAAGACAATATCAGTACCTACACCGCCTCATTCAATACCCTCCAGAATTATTATCATTACGATCTTACTTTTCCTACCGAAAACCTAAAACCAACCTTGTCGGGCAACTACATTCTGAAAGTTTACAAAGACGAAGACACTGATGACAACCTTGCATTCACAAGGCGTTTCATGATCTATGATTCAAAAGTCACTCTTACCGCTCAAGTGAAACGAGCCACAGTTATTGCGGATATGAATTCTAAGCAGGAAGTTGATTTTTCTATTAATCTGGGCACTTATTCCATCTCTAATCCTTATAGCGACCTGAAAGTTGTGATCACCCAAAACGACCGCTGGGACAATGCCATCACCGACCTTCAGCCAAAGTATGTAAAGGACAAACTGCTCGATTATAATTATACCGATGGCAACACCTTCAATGGTGGCAATGAATTCCGGCACTTCGACATCAAGAGTTTGCAGTTTATTTCCGACAGGTTAAGCAAGATCACAACTGATTCCCTGGGCTACAAAGTAATTCTTCAGCCCGATGCCAGGCGATCATTCACTGTCTATTCTTCAATGGTGGACATCAATGGAAGGAAACTTATCAAGACTGATGAGACAATTAAAAATTCTGATATCGAAGGCGAGTATGCCTGGGTTCATTTTTCACTCCCGTATTATGAGTCTATCTCAACCGGCAATATCTATATTTTCGGCGCTCTCACCGACTGGCATTTTCAGAAGCAAGCCATCATGACCTACAACAGCAAGACTGCCGAATTTGAAGGATCACTTTACCTCAAACAAGGCTATTACAATTATGAGTATGTTCTCCTGAAAAACAATGAAACCATCGGCGACGAAACCTTTATGGAAGGCAATCATTATGAAACCGAAAATGATTACACCATCTATGTTTACAACCAGGAGCAGGGAACCACTTATGACAAGCTGATCGCCATCAAACACCTGAATTCAGTCAGAGCTGAATAATATATTCAGTTGCTTAAAAGCAACTGCAATAAACAAACTCAGCTCCCAAAAACCCTGAAAGGGTGACATTATTATAGCACGAAATAATCCAGCGCCAACAAGAACCCTGAAAGGGTGAAATTATTATTGCAAGCAAATGACTAATGACTATTGACCATTGACCATTGACTATTGACTAATGACTATTGCAACGGCTTCACCACCTCAATCAATTCCGGCAAATCCATTCCGATATTCTTCAAATGTTCTATCGTTGGAACCCCATTCTTTGTCCATCCCCTTCTTTTATACACTGCATCCAAAAGCTGCTCATAACGGTCCTCGCGGTATGCCCTTGTTATTGCAACTTTTTCCGTAGTGGTTTTCCCCACAGGGTCCACGCCTATCTGCTCTTTCATCTGTTTGTCGTAGCGTTCGGCTCTTGATTCATATTCCTCATTAGTAACCGGACCACAGGCACGATAAGGCTGTGCATCATGTTTGCGCAAGCCGTAACCTCTGCGGATACTGAATATCTTTTGAAAATTATAAACTCTTTCCGATTGATGAATGATCTCCGCCTTGTCAATGTTCATGCCCGTCACCGCATTGAAAATGGTAACATAGTTATCCACATGTTCCGGAACTTTTGCCGGTTCGGCAGTCTCTTTGTTGTTTTCAGGCTCCACATCGTTCCACGGAAGCTTGCAAAGACCCATCAGTCCAAACCATGTACGGAACATCGGGAAATAGTGCAGCGCTTCAGCTTTGGCTTCAAATGTAGGGATCTGGTTGTTCACCATGTCCATGAAGATAAGCCATGCTTCGTCGTGTTGCGGTCCTTTGTTCGTCATTGCATAGCCGCCTTGTTGTGCCAGCGATTCTTTCGAAACGTACTGCGAATATTCCAGACCTTTATTTTCCATGCCAATGTCCTGCATAAACTGTGCGTCGCCCCAGCCGTTCGCAGCAAACAATGCTTTCATTTTGCGAACGCCAAGACCTGCAATTTTTCCGAAACCTTCGCCTCTTGCCATCTGGTGCAGCATTTCCATCATTGCTTCCCAGTTGCCGAAGTTCAGTTCCAGTCCGCCCGTTCTTTCTTTATTCAGAATTCCGTTTTCGTAACATTCCATAATGAAAGCCGTCAGCGTTCCATAAGTGATCGTACAGATCCCGTAAGTGTCGCAATAAAAATTACACTCAATCACATGATCAGCTTCAAACACGCCAACACACGAACCCAGGCTTCCTGCAGTTTCGTATTCCGGACCATCAACCGTAACCTGTGTGCCTTTGTAAGGACCCGTTTTCAGTTCAAAATGATCAACAGCTTTTGCACATGCCATGGCGCAGCCAATCCAGCAGCCATCAGGCAAACCCTGTGTGAATTTCGATTTCCATATTTCCGAACGCAGTCCGCCTGCATCTTTATGACTTCCGAATTTAAAATTATGCGTAGGCAGCAGGTCATAGTCGTTCATGATCTCCACAAGGTGAGCCGTGCCTTTTGTGCGCATTTCGCATTGCTTGTCATCAAGCTCGCGTATCTCTTTGTTGAATCTTTTTCCTCTTTCAGCAATAGGTTCCAGGTTGGCCACATTATTCAGATTTCCCCTCACCCCGGAATATTTACAAACCAATGCCTTTATTTTTTTATCTCTCAAAACCGTTCCGATACCGCCGCGTCCTGCTTGTTTCAGGCGGCACAGTTTCCTTCTCGGATCCCAGAAACTAAAGTTCAGCATGCCTATCAGGCTGTTTTGTGCAGCCATTCCTGCCGAAACTACGCCCACATTGATCCTGTCCTTGTCGTTGTCAGCATACATTTCCGTAAGCTCTTCTGCCAGTATGTGACTGTCTATTGATTCACCCGAAGCTTCTTCAATGGTGATGCGCCCTTTCACGCCATCAATAACCACGATTACATCATTCTTGGCTTTGCCCTGCAGTTCAATGGCATCAAATCCCGAAAACTTCATAAAAGGTCCGAAATAGCCGCCAACATTGCTGTCAATCACTATATCCGTCTGCGGTGAAATGGCTACAACCAGCGATTTTCCCGTTCCTGAATATTGCGTAATACCGGCAATAGGTCCCGGAGATATCACGATTTCATTTTCCGGATCGTCCCATTTCGTGTCGGGCTTGGTGCCGTCCCACAACAATCTCAATCCAAAACCTTTTCCGCCTATGAATTTATCCTTCATCTGCTGCGAAACCGGCTTTTCCATGATGGTATTATCCGATAAATTAATATAAAGTGTACGGTTGTTATAGCCCTTTATAATAGGAGCCATCTGGTAATCATATTCTTTTAATAACACATGCTTAGCTTTCATTTCCTGCACATTCATTATTTCCTCCTTTGTTTTTAAAATTTAAACTGTTTGCAAAATTAATAAAATAGAAGTTGCAAAATTCAATTAAGTTTAAAAATCTCTTTATGAAAAATGTTGCATAACGTTAAAAGAGGGGAAAATACTGTTTCCGCTTCCCCCCCAACTTTTACATTTTACATTTCCTTACTTTACATTTTACATTTCCTTACTTTACATTTTACATTAAAATCTCTCGCAAAAAAATCAAAACCACAATGATGCTAAAGCCCACAATGCATCAATCTTTCTTTTCAGTTGGCTAAAGCCAAACTGCAATAGATGGCTCCTCCGCAACATTTATTACAGTTCATTTTAATGAACTGAAAAAAGACAAAAAAGCAATTGACTTTAGTCTCATCCTTATACAGTGAACTGAAAAAAAATATTTTCCCCTCCATTTTAGATTTCCTTATTCAAAATAATTATTTTTGCAATAGCAATCAGGAGAATCATATGATTTTTGAATTGTAAGCTTAAAGGATCATTCAGATTTCAGAGAGTTTGAAAATTTGAAAAGTTATAGGCTTAAAATGAATGGTTGCAAAAGAGAAAATGAAATAGCGTGAATTCACGCTATCAAACGTTAGCAACAATAAATAAATTAAGGGACGGCTGTTAAAATCAAGATGCGCAATTAATATCAGAATAATGAAAAAAATAATTAAGGTACTCGTTCTAATTATTTTATTAAATCCTTCATTACAATGTAGACATACGAATGACTTTACAATTCAAATAAACAGTGTAACTAAGTTGAATAAGGACACTATAAAAAAAAAGATATTTGACCATGTTTATTATGCCATTGATTTTGACTTAATGAATAACACGGATTCGACAATTAATTTTTGGATGGTAAAAGGCTTGTGGACTGAAAATTATATTTTTAACAACAAAAGTGTATACCTCTTCATTGAATCTAAAGGTAGCTCTAGGCTTGACATGAGGACTATAGAGAGAAATCAAAAAATGAATTTCAGAGCCTTTATTGGCATATCTGATACAAGTAAATTAGAAAATGAAGTGAAGTTAGGACTTATATTTATTAGCAGTAAAGTAGGTAAAATAAAAGCTTCTCATGCACTTATTCCAGATTGGATTGCATTACAACTTCCATTGGAAATGTTAGACACTAAAGAAAGAAAATGGCATGAAGAAGCACGCAAAAACATTATTTGGAGTGAACCATTTAAAGTTGAAAAATAATTTAATGTTGCTAACTGGCATATTTCCCCCATCCTTTTTTTGCGGGGCGGACGTGGTACGGAACGGGCAGTGCTTTCTATAACCTTTTGTGCGGACAGAAAGTGACGTGCTCTTAAACCCCGCAAAAAAAGGGCGTTGGAAATATGCTAAACGTTATAGCGCATTTAAAAATTGATATGAATACTTTAAAATCAATTATTATTTTTTCAACAATGATTTCTCCCCAGATCGCGCTCGTCAGCCAGTTGGTGCGCGTTTCAAACACGTGCCATAAATAAATTTGTGTCAGAAAAACCTGCCAGCGTTTCCTTCCAAACCTAGCAGCGTTTCGCCCACCACCACCATTGTCCCCCAAGTCCCCATCGTCCCCTTTTTCGTCCGCGAAGATTTGTAATCCGAGCACCTTACAATTAGAAAAAAGCCCCCACCCCTGGAGGCTTTCTTGGTTCTTTGAAATTTGGAATTTGAAACTTGAGACTTAAATCTTAAATCAAAAATCTTAAATCAAAAATCTCTACTAGGAATCCCCATAATCGTCCCCTTTATAGCCATACTCTTGCTAACTCCCTTCGACAATATAACCCTAATTTTTAAAACATCAAATTTATTCTGTCCTTGAATACTAATAAAAGGTAACGACACAATATTTGCATCCTTCGGTATCAGCAATAATAATTCACTACCCTCTTTAATCGTAATGAAAAATTACTCTATGAAATTCCTTATTCACTAAATTAAAATTGCAGACAACCCAATAGAGTTGTAAATTTCCTAAATGATGATGACATTCTCCTTAATCGAAATGCCAATCTCTTTAATTATTTGCTCTTCTTCTTTAATTATAGTATTGTTTTCCTTAATAGAGATTCCTTTTTCCTTAAATGAGTCGCCGTTTTACTTAATGATAACTCCATCGGACTTTATGACAGTTACGGACACCATTATAGACATGACGTTGGACATTATGACAGTTACAGACACCATAATAGACATGACGTTGGACATTATGACAGTTACAGACACCATTATAGACCTTACATCGGACATTATGACAGTTACAGACACCATTATAGAGATGACAGACACCATTATAGAAGTGAAAGACACCATTATTGAAAAATCACACTTTATTAGATTCGTTGAAAAATCCTCCCATTTGTATAAAGTTGCGTATTTCAAGCATTTGCCATAGATAGCGCGCGTTTCAAACGCGTGCTGCCTTTAATAATCAGTCCTGATCAGTCTTTTCAGTCCCATTAGTGGTCTGTTTTTTTTATCATAAACAATAACTCCGATAGCGCGCGGTTCAAATGCTTGCTCAAAAAACATCCATTATCCCATAATTCCCAAACCCCGATCCCCATCCTCCGCCCCAGGGCAAACGCATCTAATTTTTTAGGATTTTCAGGAGATAGTTATTGTCCCATCCGGCATCCAGACGTTTTCCTTTAACACTACGTTTTTTTGTTTTCTCATGTGCAACTAAGCTTAATGCTATTCGATTTATTATTGAA
>CAISZK010000444.1 GCA_903889915.1 uncultured Bacteroidota bacterium | reverse complement strand
TAAAAGTTCCGCTACAGCAACCTTAAACTTGAGTCTGCTCCGAAAAGTAATAAAACACAAAAATGCCGCTAAGACACTAAGACATCAAGATACGCAAAGCATTGAAAAGCAAGTTTTTTTTTTGCGAAACTTCGAGTCTTTGAGCCTTTGCGGCAAGAAAAAGACTTATCGGAGTGGACTCAAACTTTGAACTTTGAACTTTGAACCTTCCCCAACTTTTTCCTACTCGTATCTCAACGCATCAATAGGGTTCAGGTTTGCGGCCTTGCGTGCCGGGTACCATCCAAAGAATACGCCAACGGCGACAGAGAAAAGTGAAGATAAAATAATTGAAAATGGAGTGATCGAAATAGGCCATCCGGCAAAGTTTGCGATCAATACGGAAGTTAGAATGCCAATCAGAATACCGAATACTCCGCCAAGGATACCTATGAAAATGGCTTCGATAAGGAACTGCATCAACACATGAAAACCTTTGGCGCCAACAGCCATGCGGATGCCAATTTCGCGTGTGCGTTCAGTAACGGAAACGAACATGATGTTCATGATGCCGATGCCGCCCACGATAAGCGAAATGCTTGCTATGGCTGCAAGCAGGATGGTCATCACACTGGTGATACTTCCGAAAATATTCGCAATATCTGATTGTGTACGAATTGTGAAATCATCGTCATCTGTTGGCAATAGTTTGTGCTTTTCCCTGATCACGGGCTTAATTTGTTTGGAAGCTCCGTCAATATCATCCTGGGTAACTGCCGAAACCAGTATCATGTTAACATTTGTAGTGTTGACCATTCTTTTAAAAACGGTGTTGAACGGCGCTATGATGATATCATCCTGGTCCTGCCCGAATGTATTTTGCCCTTTTGCAACAATAGTACCTATCACCTGGAAAGGGATCTGGTTAATACGGATTGTTTTTCCAAGAGGATTCACACCTTCTCCGAAAAGATTGGTGATGACTGTTTGCCCGATAACGCAGACTTTGGCTGCAGATTTCATATCGGCATCAGTAAATTCAGTGCCGAGGTCAAGTACCAGGTTGCGGATATAAAAATAATCATTAAGTCCGCCCATGATTGTTGAATTCCAGTTCTGCGAGCCGTAAATGGTTTGAACCCTTTTCTGCACAACGGGAGAAACATGATCAACGAGGTCGCATCTTTCTCTGATTGCATCGGCATCATCAACAGTTAAGGTGGATGTGGAACCTGCTCCGCCTCTTACACCGCCTGTGACTGACGAACCGGGGAAAACCATAATGCTGTTGGTGCCAAGACTGGATACCGATTTCTCAACTGTTTGCTTTGACCCTTGTCCGATGGCGAGCATGGCAATAACCGACGCCACACCGATAATAATTCCAAGCATGGTTAAAAACGTCCTTAGTTTATTTTTACTAAGTGATCGCAATGCTACTTTTATAAGGTTTGAAATTCTCATTTTATTTTGTGGCTATCTTAATAAGATAATTTGTGATTGATGATTTGCCATTTTTGATTTGTGCTACCCAATGGCTAATGACTATTGACCATTGACCATTGACTATATTGTGAAAACATCATCTTCCAAAATTGGCAAATTCTTTAATTCTTCAACCGCATCTTTCCTTGTCTTTACCGCTGAATTCGCAATGATTTTTCCATCTCTGAAAACAACATTGGTAAGTGCAAATTGAGCAATGTCGGCTTCGTGGGTAACTATAACAATGGTGCTTCCTTTTTCATTCAACTTCTGGAATATTTCCATGATCTCATAGCTGGTCTTTGTATCAAGGTTTCCCGTTGGCTCGTCAGCCATAATAACAACAGGATTATTAACCAGCGAACGGGCAATGGCCACACGCTGCTGCATACCTCCTGACAACTGGTTGGGAACAGATTGTGCACGCTCGGCAAGACCTACTGACTTCAGAGCTTCCATTGCTCTTTCTTTTCTATCCTTACCGCTCACCGATCTGTCATAAAGCAATGGCAGTTCCACGTTTTCAAGGGCAGTTGTACGGGCGAGCAAATTGTAGGATTGGAAAATAAAACCTATTTTCTTCCCTCTGAATTCAGCCAGTTGGTTTTTATTGTACGTATTCACATTCACTCCGTCAAGGAAATAATCACCTTTGGTAGGGCGGTCGAGGCATCCAAGAATATTCATCAGTGTTGACTTTCCCGATCCGCTGGCGCCCATGATGGCGACATATTCACCTTTATTAATATCGAGCGACACACCACGCAAAGCATGAACCTCAAGGTCACCCATGCGATATATTTTGAACAGGTCTTTAACTGATATGATGGTTTCTGACATGAGAGTTATTTAAAAGTATTTTTTTAAAACTTTAGTCACTTTAGACACTTTAGACACTTTCAACTTTAGGCACTTTCTTATTTCCCTCTTCCTCCAGGCATTTGAGGCATAAAAGGACTTTTTGAAGTTGTTGCAGGTGTTGCAGTCGTTGTAGCAGCCGACTGGGCCGTTACTATTTCATCACCTTCTTTAATATCACCCGAAACTTCAGTGTTGGTACCATCTGTCAATCCTATTTTAACTTTTTTCGGGATAAGATCTTCACCTTTCATCACCCAAATAATTCCGAACTTTCTTACTTTGGATGGTGTCGCGTCAGTGCCATCGGATGTTGAAGCGGAACCTTTTGAAGATGCTGCGCCACTTGCTTTTTTCAACAATCTTTTCTTGATAGAATCGGGAATAGTTGTTGATTTAGTAATGTAATCAGCAGGAGGAGTAAATGTCAATGCAGCAGCAGGAACTTTCATGATGCTGTCGTGATCCTGCACATGAATACTGATATTGGCTGTAAGTCCGGGCAGAAGTTTTTGGTCGGGGTTGGCGACGTTGACAATTACAATATAATTGACAACATTCTGCACCATCACCGGGTTTATACGAACCTGTGCAATTTCACCTGTGAAAACCTGATCAGGAAAAGCGTCAACAGTAAAAGTAACTTTTTGTCCTTTTTTGATCTGACCAATATCGGCTTCGTCCACATTTGCCTGAACCTGCATTCTGGTGAGGTCGTTTGCAATTGAAAACAAGGTTGGCGATGACATGCTTGAAACAACAGTTTGCCCAAGTTCTACATTTCTTGAGATCACGACTCCGCTCACAGGTGCAGGAATAACGGCATACTGCAGATTAACCTTAGCATGGTTTAACTGGGCTTTGGCTGAACTGACCCCCGATTTTGCAACTGCAAGGGCTGTAAGAGATGCTTCGTAATCCGATTCCGAAACCACTTTTCCTTTGAGTAATTCTTTTTCGCGGTTAAAGTCACGCAACGCCTGATCGTAGGTAGCCTGCGCTTTTTCAAGCATTGCCTGTGCATCTATTCTTGATGCGGCAAGAAAGGTGGTGTCGAGAATTGCAATAATTTCGCCCTTCTTTACTACGGAATTAAAATCAGCATATAGCTTCCAGATAGTACCGGTAACCTGTGTTCCTACATTCACAGTGGTATCGGCAGCCAGTGTCCCGGTTGATTTTACCAGTATGGAAATATCACCGACTTTTGCAGGGGATGTTTTCCAGGTGTAGGTCACATGACTGCTTTTGTAGCTAAAATAAAAGATCACTATTGCCGCAATGACAACAATAACGGAGATAGTGATGATAATCTTTTTTCTCTTTTTCATTTGATATTTTTAATTTAAAGTTTTACCCAAATAAAAGTCAACGATTTTTGACTTGAATATGTAATTGAATTTTGATTGAATGAGTGACTGAATGGCTTTATCATATTTGTCCTCTTCTATCAGATAATCTGTCGCGGATATCAATCCTTCTTTGAATTTTTTATTCATATCCGTATAGGAACGCTCTTCGGCTTTTAGAATTTCTTTTGCTGCTGCATAATTCTTTACAGAAGCCGTAAGGTCTGTGTATGCCTGTTCAATGAGTTTTCTCAACTGATCCTTCACGGCAAGTTCAGCAAGTTGCGAATTCTCCATGATGATCCTTGCTTTTGCTACACCGTATTTAGCCTGGAAACTGTTAAAGATGGGAATGGTAAGACTCAAACTGAGTGATTGACCAAAGTTGTCCTGAAACTGCCTGAAAAAAGGATAGCTTTTAGAAGTTGTGATAGGTACCAATCCAAGCACCTGTTGTGTGGGATCACTTTGCAGATAGCCTATAGGTTCGGCGATAGATGTTGATGAATACTGATTTCTGCCACTCGAATATGCTGTCCTTATTGAACCACCTAATGTGAGCTTTGGCAATGCCAATGCTTTTGCAATATCTATTCCGGTAACATCCGCCCTGGTTTTGAGTTCCGCGCTTTTAATTTCCGGCATGACCTTTTCAGCAGAAGAATAAATATCGGAAGGTGAGATCAAACTTTCAACAGAAGGTTCTTTTATAGCAGCACTGTCAACTTCAAAATTATCAGAAACCGGCAATTCCATAAGCTGCATAAGTGTTACTTTAGAGATCTGCAACTGATTTTCAGCACTAACAACAGAAGCTTTGTCAGTTGCAAGTTGCGACTGTATCTGGAACAAAGTTCCTTCTGCCTGCTTGCCTGCATCAACAAATTTCGCTGTCATCTCAACCTGCGCCTGTGTATTGCTCACCTGTGTTCTGGCAATTTCCAATGCTTTGTAAGAATAAATTACCTGGAGATAGTCTGCAAGAACATCGAGAAAGATATCGTTTTTCATTTTCTCCACATCAAAATTACCGGCATCATAAAGATATTTTGACTGCCTGATAGCATTCTTTAGTTGAAAACCGTTGTATAGAGTGACGCTGCCGTTTAATGCGAGGTTATTGCTTGCTATGTTTTGTTTTGATGTTTGGTTGGTGGTAGGGTCGGTGGAATAACCAAAACTAAAGGATTGTCCATCGGTAACTGAGAAATCCGGATATAGGTTTGCTTTAGACTGATCATAATTTATTCCATTGATTTTACTTGTCAGTTTTGTTTCATTAAGCTGTATGTTTTTTTTCAAAGCTGTATCAACACATTCTTTCAATGTCCAGATCTTGGTTTGAGCAAAAAGGCCGCCGCCCGGAAAAAATAAATTTAAAAACAAGAATGAAAATATCAGTAAAACTTTCGGTTGGGTAAATCTTTTCATTGAAAAAAACTTTTATGAGATGTTCGACATTTGAAATATAGGAAAGTTTAATTCTCCTTAATTTATAATGCATTTTATCAAGGCAAAATTAAATATTTTTAAGCACATCGCTGAGAAATTATAGATATTCACAAAAAATAACAATTGAGAAAATGGGATACTTATTTAAAGGTAATAATGATACAGGTTTGTTAGAAAAGGTAGTTCGAAAACCTATCTGAGAAGCCGTTTTTTCTGATTATTTAAAATGTCAAATTAAATACTATGTCAATTTATCAGGGTTGGGCATAATGCATTAACCCTTGATTTAAGAAATGAACATGATATGAAATGAAGGTCAAACCTTTCTCCGATGATTTTTACGGTAATTAATTCAGAACTTCAATCATCTTCTTGCCCAGATCAGCGGGCGAATCCACTACATGTACACCACATTCGCGAAGAATTTTCTTCTTTGCTTCGGCAGTATCATCTTTGCCTCCGATGATAGCGCCTGCATGTCCCATGGTACGTCCTTTTGGAGCTGTAGCTCCTGCAATGAAACTTACTACAGGTTTCGTACTGTTTTTCTTTATCCAGAGAGCAGCATCAGCCTCCATTGAACCGCCAATTTCACCTATCATGACAATACCTTTTGTTTTGGGGTCGTTCATGAATAACTTCACTGCGTCAAGGATAGTGGTGCCGGGAATGGGGTCGCCGCCAACACCTATCATCGTAGTTTGCCCAAGTCCAACCTTGGTGATCTGATCAACTGCTTCGTAGGAGAGGGTTCCGGAACGGGAAACTATTCCGATAGAACCCGGAGTATGAATAAATCCGGGCATAATTCCGATTTTTGCTTCACCCGGTGTTATGATGCCCGGGCAATTTGGTCCGATCAATGTGCAATTTCTGTGACTGATGTATTCCTTAACTGTTACCATATCTTTAACTGGTATTCCTTCTGTGATGCAAACGATCACACTGATGCCGGCTTCAGCAGCCTCCAGTATGGCATCAGCAGCAAAGGGAGGTGGTACAAAAATGACCGAAACATTGGCGCCGGTAACTTTGATGGCTTCAGCAACAGTGTTGAAAACCGGTTTGCCGATGTGGATTTGTCCTCCTTTGCCCGGAGTGACACCACCAACAACATTTGTTCCGTACTCTATCATTTGAGTTGCATGAAAAGTAGCCTCTGTGCCTGTGAAACCCTGTACCAGCACCTTTGAATCTTTATTAACCAATACGCTCATTTTTCAGAAATTTTGATTAGAACTAAAAATTAATTTTTGCAAAAATAGTCGTAAAATGAATTTCATGTACCATTTTAATTAAATTTGTTGAAATTATTACAAACAAATGAATCTTCAGGTACATCAATTATTGCAGAATGATACCATCTGTGCGGTCAGTACGGCATATGGAAACGGAGCTATCGCTGTGGTCCGTTTGTCGGGAAAAGACGCAATAAATATTTGCAACAAAATTTTCAGTGCTCAACATAAAAATTCTAAAATAACAGAGGCTGCATCTCAAACACTCCATTTTGGCAGTATCATCAACGAGGATCAAACATTACTTGATGAAGTCATCGTGGGGATTTTCCGGAATCCGCATTCTTACACAGGAGAGGATATTGTTGAGATTTCCTGCCATGGTTCTGTTTTCATCCAGGATCAATTGATGAAAATATTGATCCGGAATGGTGCAAGGGCAGCAAAACCGGGCGAGTTTACAATGCGTGCCTTTCTGAATGGAAAGATGGATCTGGCACAAGCCGAAGCTGTGGCAGACCTTATTTCATCCAATTCATCAGCGGCACATAAAATTGCCATCAAACAAATGAAAGGTGGATTCTCGCAACAAATAAAAAATCTTCGCACCGAACTGATAGACCTGTCTGCTTTACTTGAACTGGAACTGGATTTTAGTGAAGAAGATGTTGAATTTGCTTCAAGAGAAAAACTCTCGGAATTGCTAAAGAAAATTTATACTGAAGTCAATAGCCTGATGGAATCCTATTCTTTGGGCAATGTGTTGAAATCAGGAATCCCTGTTGCAATTATCGGGAAGCCCAATGTGGGTAAATCAACGCTGCTCAATATCTTTTTAAATGAAGACAGGGCGATAGTTTCCGAAATACCCGGTACTACCCGCGACACTATTGAAGATACTATGAACATACAGGGCGTTTGTTTCAGGTTTATTGATACTGCCGGTTTGCGCGAAGCAAAAGATATAATCGAAAACATGGGGGTGGAGCGGACTTATGAAAAGATTGCGATGGCCTCAGTCATTATTTATATGTTCGACATTAACGAAAATAGTGTTGAAGAAATAAAAACCATCATATCCGATTTCAAATCAAGGATAGCAGGGGAGGAGAAGAAGATAATCCTTGTGGCAAATAAAATTGATCAGCTTGGTGAATATCCGAAAGGGTTTAAAGACCTCGAAGAACTTGAAACCATTTTTATCAGTGCAAAGAGAAGAGAGAATATTCACCTTATCATCGAAAGCCTTTTGAAATCTGTGAATGAAAATTTTCTGAACACTGATGGAACAATTGTAACAAACTCCCGTCATTACGAAGCTTTGCTGCGATCAACGGATTCCATGAAAGAAGCTCTTGTCCGTTTGAATGAAGGAATATCAAATGACTTGCTGTCAACCCACATTCGCTCAGCTTTACATTACTTGAGTGTTATTACAGGCGATATTACTAATGAAGACATTCTTGATACCGTGTTTGGTAAATTCTGTATAGGGAAGTAGATTTTTTATTGACTTTTTATTCTTTATTATTGTGTTTTTTTGCTGGTAAATTGTGACATGGATAATGGTGAAAAGAAAAAATTTGTACTATATTCCGTACAATTTTATTACTTTTGCACAGAATATAGTACGTAATCATGAATTCAAAAAAACAAATATTGTTCCCAAAACACAAGAAACTTCTTGAAATTTTTGGCGAGAATATAAAACTTGCCAGGAAAAGACGCGAGTTTACAGCGTTACAGGTTGCAGAACGAGCTAACATTTCAAGAAATACTCTTTATCTGATTGAAAAAGGTAGTCCAAGTGTTTCCATTGGCGCTATTTTCAATGTTCTCAGAGTGCTGGGTCTTCAGGATGATATTCTCAAACTAGCTGCTGATGATGAATTTGGAAAAAAAATACAGGATATTAAACTACTTGGAAAAAAATAGTTATGTCAATCAATAAAACGGACATTATGGTTTACGCTAACTGGGCAGGAATGGAGAAACCAGAGTTTATCGGAAAATTATCTGCACACCAGGGAAAGGGTCGTAAAACCTTCAGTTTTGAATATGATAATGATTGGCTTAAAGGAGGAAAAAAGTTCCTCCTTGATCCGGATATAAGTTTGTATTCTGGAATTCAATTTCCAGATAAAAAAGAGAATTTTGGAATATTTCTTGATTCCATGCCAGATTCATGGGGCAGAAAGCTGATGAATAAAAGATCTGTTCAGTTAGCCAAAGCTTCAGGGAAAACAACACCTGTGTTGTATGATATAGACTATTTGCTTGGAGTGGCTGACTCTTGCAGAATGGGAGCATTGAGATTTAAGCTCGAAAAAGAAGGTCCTTTTTTAAGTGATGAAAGAAACGTTCCTGTGCCTCCATGGTCATCAATAGGAGAACTGCAGCGCATAGCAGGGATGGTAGAAGCAGATAAAGAAACAAAAGAATTGAATAAATGGCTGATCAGGTTGTTGGCGCCCGGTTCATCATTAGGTGGAGCCCGACCAAAAGCCAATATTCTTGATAATAAAGGTCAACTATGGATTGCAAAATTTCCTTCCAGAAATGATAATGTTGATAAAGCCAAATGGGAATTTCTTGCCTATAGACTGGCAAGGTCTGCAGGTATTAGCATTTCGGAATCCAAGATTGAGAAAATTTGTGGAATTCATCACACTTTTTTTACAAAAAGATTTGATCGGTTAAAAGGTGAACGGATTCATTTTGCATCAGCTATGACAATGACTGGAAACAATGAAGAAATTATCCGCAACAATCCTGCAAGCTATCTGGATTTGGCGTTGTTTATTCAGGATCATTGTGGAAATATTCAGAATGATCTTACAGAGCTTTGGAGAAGAATAGTGTTTAATATTGCAATTTCTAATACTGATGATCATTTGCGTAATCATGGCTTTATCATTGAAAATGGTAAATGGAAGCTAAGTCCGGCTTTCGATATAAATCCTTCAATTGATAAAGAAGAATTGGCACTTTTTATAAATGAAAACAATGGTGCACTTGATTTTGATCTTGCTATGAGTATAGTTGATTATTTCAGAATTAATGAGAAAGATGCCTACTTAATTCTTTCTGAAGTGAAAAAAACTGTTAGCAATTGGGAAAAAGTTGCAAGACAAATTGGAATACTTCGTTCTGAAATTGAGTTGATGCGACCAGCATTTCGTTACTGATTTTTTGCAAATCTTCTGATCAAATGAAATTTTAAAGAAATTTTACAATTATTTATTAACTAATTTTGCACCCCATTAATTAATTTATGCAGGAAATTCGCAACGATTGGACAAGAGAACAGATAAGTGAAATATTTCATTCCCCTATGCTTGATGTGGTTTTCAGGGCAGCTTCATTGCACCGGAAATATCATGATGCTTCGAAAATAAAGATCAGTCAGCTTATTTCAATTAAAACAGGCGCTTGTGTTGAAGACTGTACTTATTGTGCACAATCGTCAAGATACAATACTGGTGTGGAAGCGCACAAAACGCTTTCTTTGCAGGAAGTAATTGAAGAAGCAAAGTATTCCAAAGCAAAAGGGATAGAAAGGGTTTGCCTTAGCGCATCATGGCGGGATGTCCCGGAGGGAAAACAATTCAATGATTTGCTTGATATGATCTCGGAAATCCAAAAAGATGGAATGAGTGTTTGTTGTACTTTGGGGATGTTAAATGAAGAGCAGGCATCACAACTACATGAAGCAGCTATTGTTGCTTACAATCATAACCTGGATACTTCGGATGAATATTATCCGCAGATCATCACCACACGTTCTTATAAAGACAGGCTTGAAACAATTGATAAACTTATTGAAGCCGGCGTTCAGCATTGCACAGGAGGTATCATAGGGCTTGGTGAATCGGACGATGACAGGATTGCAATGATACATAAACTGGCTACTTTAAAGAAACATCCTTATACAGTTCCATTAAATACACTTGTGCCAATCAGCGGGACTCCACTTGAAGGAAGACCAATCCTATCATCCTGGGAAATGATAAGGATGATAGCAACAGTAAGGGTCGTGATGCCTCAATCTATGATATGCCTGGCAGCAGGAAGAAAACAAATGAATGATGAAGCGCAGACCCTGTGTTTTCTTGCAGGCGCGAATTCAATTTTTGTTGGAACTAAATTATTGACAACGCCCAATCCGGATTTTGATAAAGATATGGACTTGTTGAAGACGCTTGGACTTGAAGCGTATTAAAAGGTCTGAAGAGTTTGAAGTGTTTAAAGTGTTATGAAAAAATCACAAATCATAAATCACAAATAAATTTTGTTCTCAGCTAATAAATATTTAGAGGATTCCCTCAATAAACGGAGGGATGATGGTTCGTTCAGATCGCTTAATCTGCATAATGATCTTATAGATTTTTGTTCTAATGATTATCTGGGGTTCTCTTCAACGGGCGAGCTTAGGGCGAAAATTCTTGAGTTTAATCAGAAGCAACCACGGCATGTTTTTGAAGGTTCAACAGGTTCGCGGCTTATATCGGGTAATTCTGCAATTGCTGAAAGTCTTGAAAATTTTATTGCTTCCTTTCATAATGGGGAAGCTGCATTGATATTCAATTCAGGTTATGATGCCAACGTTGGACTTTTTTCATGTATTCCTCAAAGAAATGACACTGTTTTCTATGATGAGCTGGCACATGCTTCTATCCGTGATGGCATACGTTTGAGTTATGCAAAATCTTATTCTTTCAGGCATAATGACACTGAACATCTCAAAGAACTTTTCAAACTTGCACAAGGAAATGTCTATGTGGCTGTGGAGAGTTTGTATTCAATGGATGGTGATATTGCACCTCTTGTTGAACTGGCTGCTCTGTGTGAATCTTTCAATGCCCATCTGATCGTTGACGAAGCTCATGCTACCGGCGTTTATGGTTTCCATGGAATTGGCCGTGTTTCTGAGCTAATGCTGGAAAAGAAAGTCTTTGCAAGGATGCATACCTATGGCAAAGCCATGGGAACGCATGGCGCTGCTGTGATCGGAAGCAAATTGTTGAAAGATTATCTCATGAATTTTGCACGGTCATTTATCTTTTCAACTTCATTGCCTTATCATTCCCTGATCGCAATCAGGTGTGCATACGTGTTGCTTTCTGAAAGTGATGAGCCTAATCAGAACCTGAATAGCAACATTAAGTTGTTTAAAAATTTGATAGTAAGAAGTGACAACATTGTCACTTTGAATAGCAAAAGTCCGATTCAATGTGTGATCATTCCAGGTAATGAACAAGTGGTTAAAGTTGCAAATTCGATTCAGAAAAAAGGTTTCAATGTTCGCCCTATTATGAGCCCGACTGTGTCTGCCGGTAAAGAAAGACTGAGAATTTGCCTGCATTCTTTCAATAGTGAAGATGAGATAAAATCATTGGTTGAAACAATTCAGAAAGTGGTATCCGGTAACATCTAACATCCAACACCCAACATCGAAAATCCAACATCTAACTTTTTCTCATTTGAAACATTTTTTTATCACCGGCATTGGAACAGCAATCGGAAAAACACTTGTTAGCGCTATTTTTACAGAAGCCTTGAAAGCCGATTACTGGAAACCTGTGCAGGCAGGGAACCTGGAGTTCACGGATACGGATTTTGTAAAGAGCCATATCACTAATGGTATTTCAAAGTTTCATAATGAAACCTATAAATTCAAAACACCGGCGTCTCCTCGTTATGCTGCAGAAATTGACAACATCACCATCCATCCGGAGAATTTTAAAATTCCACAAACATCAAATCACTTAATAATTGAAGGAGCAGGTGGGCTTATGGTGCCAATGACTGAAAACTTCCTGATGATTGATCTGATTAAAAAACTGAATGCTGAAGTAATACTTGTTTCACAACATTATCTTGGAAGTATTAACCACACTTTGCTTTCAATTGAAGCTTTAAAGAATCGTCAGATACCAATAAAAGGAATTGTTTTTAATGGTGATACAAACATTGCTTCGGAAAAATATATTTTGGATTATACTGGTATTCCCTGTTTAATGAAAATTATGCAGGAAGAAAAAATTGACATGGAAACAATTTGCAAATATGCAGCACAACTGCTCCCGGCTCTTATTTAACCTTCATTTGCCTCATCAATTTTAAAATCCGTTTTCAAGTGGGTGCCATCACAAAAAGGTCTGTTTTTTGTGTGTCCGCAACGACAAAATGAAGCTGTCTTTTCAGTAATTATTTCGTTCTTGTCAATGTCAATAACTTTGAATGATCCTTTAATAATGATAGGGCCATTTTTAATGAAAGAAACCTCTGTTTTTGATGGTTCCTGGGTTCCTTCGGGAGTAACAGAGTCGTTCCAATAATATGAAATTGCCTGAGTAGGACACCTGGCAACGGTATCCATTATTTCTTGAGTGGTAGCGCCACTCATTTTGATCCAGGGGCGTTCATAAGGAATAAAAACTTTGGGCAATTCGGTAAAACATGTGGTGGCGTGAACACACAAATGAGGTTTCCAGACAACTGTGATCTCTCCATTGGTGTATTTCTTGGTGATCTTTTCCATATTCAGTATTTATTGGCTTCAAAGGTAAAACTTCTGATTGAATTGAAGAAAAAAAATATTGTCAATAATGATAAAGTTGTATTTTTGCGCGGTAAATAAAAATATAAAATTATGGCAAAAAGAACTATAGTAGCGATGCCAGGTGATGGCATAGGAAAAGCAGTACTGGAAGAATGCATCCGCGTTCTTGATGCTGCCGGCTTTGATGCTGAATACGTCAATGGTGATATTGGTTGGGAATTTTGGTGCAATGAGGGAAACCCACTACCCGACAGAACCATCAAACTGCTTCAGGAGCATAAAATAGGTTTATTTGGTGCGATCACCTCAAAGCCTAAAGATAAAGCTGCCGCTGAATTGTCACCAGCTTTAAAGGATAAGGGATTCGTTTATTACAGCCCGATTGTGACGATGCGTCAAAAATTCGGACTTGACATTTGTATGCGTCCCTGTCAGACACTGAAAGGAAATCCATTGAACTTTGTACGTCGCAATGCAAGCGGTGGTGTTGATGAACCTATTGTTGATACCATGATCTTCCGTCAGAATACTGAAGGTTTATATGGTGGTGTGGAATGGACAAATCCTCCCGATCAGGTGTATGATGCTTTAATGACACATCCTCGTTTCAGGGATAATTTTGAATGGTGTCCACGCGAAGAGCTGGCAGTTTCAACACGTATCACCACAAAGAAATTTTGCACCCGTATTATCAAGGCTGCATTTGATTATGCAAAGAAACGCGGATTCGACAAAATCACCTTGTGTGAAAAACCGAATGTTATTCGTGAAACTTCAGGAATGATGCTGAAAATTGCACAGGAAATGAGCAAGAAGGATTATCCGGGCATCTGGGTTGAAGATGTCAATGTGGATGCTATGATGATGTGGTTAACGAAAAATCCCGAGAACTATCATGTGGTAGTTGCTGAAAATATGTTCGGGGATATCGCATCTGATGCTTTTGCAGGACTTATTGGCGGATTAGGATTTGCCACTTCTGCACAGTTCAATCCTGATTCAGGAGTTGCTGTTTTTGAACCTACACATGGTTCGGCACCAAAGTATGCTGATTATGCTGTGTCTATTGTGAATCCTATTGCAATGATACTTTCAGCAGTGTTGATGCTGGAACATCTTAACGAAATGGAAATTGCAAACCGCATTCGGAAAGCAGTAGGCGATGTTGTTGCCGAAGGCAAAGTGAGAGCTTACGACATGCTTAAAATGAAGGGAACTGCTGATGTAATCAATCAGGGCGCTGCTTCTACAAAACAAATGGCAGATGCAATTATTGCAAAACTGTAAATTCATATTAAAGTAAAATTAAAAATTGTGGAGACGTTGCTTGCAACGTCTCTGCTAATATAAGGAGGAAAAATTATGAGTGAAACTATCAAACCAGAATTCATTGAGAAAGCTAAAAAACTATGGCCGGAACTTGAATGGATAACAAAAGCTGATCTTCGTGAACAAACAACAAACACATGGGCGCTGGCTCTTCAAAAGAGTGTGCTCACAGTGGATGATCTGAATACAATTCCTTTCACCTTGCTGGCCGGACCCGATATGAAGGTCACATTTATGGATCATAAAAGGGCTGTGGTTCATATTGCAAAAGACTGCGCTGATCAAATGAATAAATTTTTCAAAAATGATCTGCCTGTCAACCTTGATGTGTTGATAGCGGGAGCTATTCTTGCTGATGTCGGCAAGTTGCTGGAATATGAAATGAAAGATGGAAAGTCTGTGCAGGGCAAATACGGAAAATATCTGCGTCATCCGTTCTCCGGAGTTTCTCTTGCTGAACAATGCGGTGTTCCTGCTGAAGTTTGTCATATCATTGCAACACATGCAGGCGAAGGCGACATGGTGAAAAGAACTGTGGAAGCTTATGTTGTTCATCATGCCGACTTCATGACTTTTGAGCCTTTCAGAGACCGATTAAAATAACATCGTACGGGCGTAAAATTTTACGCCCCTACATTAAAATTTAAACAATGAACATTATAGAAAAAATTCTTGCAAAACATGCTAATAAATCCGAAGTAAAACCGGATGAAATTATTGATGTTTTTATTGATACCCGCGCTGCCCGTGACTTTGGTGGTGCGAATGTTGTAAAAAATCTGCTTGACAATGGTCTGACCATTGCAGATCCAAAAAGAACTATTTTTACTTTCGATTGCAACCCCGGAGGCTCCGATCAAAAGTATGCCCAAAATCAGCAATACTGCCGTCAGTATGCACGCGAAAATGGAATTACCATCTACGATGTGAACCTTGGAATAGGCACTCACCTTGCTATTGATGGTGGCCTTGCATGGCCAGGTTGTACGTTTGTTTCAACCGATTCTCATGCAAATATCATGGGCGCTATCGGTTCATTCGGGCAGGGGATGGGTGACCAGGATATCGCTGCTGCATGGGCAAAAGGTTCCGTTTGGTTTAAAGTTCCTAAATCAGTAAAGATCAACCTGAATGGAAAGCGTCCTGCAAATGTATCTGCAAAAGACATCGTTCTCAATTTACTTTCAATTTTTGGCGCTAATAAACTTCTTGGATTTTCTGTTGAAATTTGTGGTGAAGAAGCAGATAAATTAACGCTTGCTGAACGTATCACCATTTCTTCAATGGGCACCGAGATGGGTGTGATCATTATTTTCTTCACTCCTTCAGCAGAGATCATGAAATATTGTGAAGAAAAAACAGGTCGCAAACTCGAACCGGTTTTTGCAGATGCCAATGCAAACTATGAGCAAATCCATGATATTGATATTTCGAAATTCGTTCCAATTGTTGCAAGACCCGGACATCCTCATGATGATATTTCTGTTGCATCAGTGAAGAATACCAAGATTGATTCAGCATTTATCGGCAGTTGCACCAATGGCCGCATTGATGATTTGCGCATTGCTGGGGATATTCTCAGGAACAATAAAGTTGCTCCCGGTGTTGTTTTGAAAATAGTTCCTGCCACTGATGCTGTGTGGAATCAATGTCTGGAAGAAGGATTGATAAAGATCTTCAAAACTGCAGGCGCTATGGTTTCCAATCCGGGATGTGCAGGCTGTGCTGCCGGTCAGGTTGGGCAGAATGGTCCGGGTGAAGTTACCATAAGTACAGGTAACAGAAACTTTGAAGGAAAACAGGGAAAAGGGTTGATGTATCTTGCATCTCCTGCTGTTGTCGCTGCTTCTGCAGTGGCAGGTTTTATCACAACTCCTGATGATCTTCCAAAAGATCCTGCAATTTTCGAAAAGAAAGAATATCTGAAAAAATCTCCTGTTGTAAAAAGAGCAGTTGTTGAAAAACCTCTTGTTTTTGAAGGGAAAGTTTGGATGATCAATAAGGACGATATTGATACAGATATGATCTTTCACAACCGTTATCTTGCCATCACCGATATTAAGGAAATGGGACAATATGCTTTCGATAATCTGAAAGGTTATGAAGATTTTGCAAAGAAAGCCAAGCCCGGCGACATCGTTATTACTGCAAAGAATTTCGGAGCCGGAAGTTCACGTCAGCAGGCTGTGGATTGTTTTCTTTCATTGGGGATTTCTTGCCTGATCGCAGAATCTTACGGGGCGATTTATGAAAGGAATGCCATCAATGCAGCATTGCCAATATTGACCTACAATCCGGAAAAACTTGCTTCTGTTGAATTGCAGAATGGCGATAATGTACGGGTTGATATTATTAAAGGAAGTTTGACCAATCTGAAAAACAATAAAACTACCGAAATTGACAAATTCACGGATGTTCAGATTGATATTTATAAGAACGGCGGATTGTTGTAAATCCCTTTATAATTAATTAATTTTATTGCTTATACGGTATCTCTCAGGTCAGAAAAATAATTCTGACCTGTCATACCGTATGATGGTATCACTTACAATATTTCTGTCCTGTCACAAAGTATTATGGTTTGAGTTTTTTTCCATCCCATACCAGCGTTTTATTCGCGTATT
>CAISZK010000443.1 GCA_903889915.1 uncultured Bacteroidota bacterium | reverse complement strand
CTGACCATGTTCCGCTTGGGGCTGAAGTTGACCCTGAATACACATACCATTGATACGACAATGAAGCTCCACCTCCAGGAGGTGCGGTGCTATATGTAATATCTGAAGGTTCAGTTCCATTACAAATTGTTTGTGCAGTATTATCAATAGTACCTGCCGTAAATGAGCCTGAAACAGTAATTAATTGATAAGATGGAGTAGGATTACCACATCCTGTCAGAGTATAAGTGATATTGGATGTTCCGGCTCCGACTGCTGTAACTATTCCTGTACCCGAAACCACAGTAGCAACGGTAGTATTGCTGCTTGTCCATACTCCACCCAGGCTACCTCCTGTACAATGGTAGGTTGGTGTTGCTCCCTGGCATACGGGGCTTGTTCCACTAACAGTTCCCGAGATCAAATCCGGATTTATTGTGACCATTTGTTTTGCTGATGGCGCTCCACCACAACCACTAATTGAGTAAACAATATAAGTTGATCCGACGGCAACACCGGTTACAACACCTGATGAATTAACAGTAGCAATGGCAGAATTATCACTACTCCATAAACCGGTACCACCACCTAAATTCAATCCTGATGTAGTATATGTTGCTGATCCGCCTATACACAAAGGAGATGTACCGGATACTCCGGAAATTGAGGCATTTTGATTAATAGTTAATGCCTGTTGCCCTGATGGCGATGTGTTACAACCACCGGTAATAGTGTATTTGATATTACAGGTTCCCGAGGCTACCCCTGTGACAACTCCAGTTGATGAATTAACAGTGGCTCTAGCTGTGTTGTCACTGCTCCATGCACCTGTACCTCCGCTTAATACTACAGGGTTTGCATTGTAAGTAGCATGGGCAAGGATACAAAGAGGAGTAGTACCGGAAACGATTCCCATGCTGGAATTAGGCATAATAGTTACCGGTAACTGTGTTGCAGCCTGCGAACAACCTGTTGAGGTAGTTGTTTCAGTAACATCAACGGTTCCTGAACCCGAAGATCCCCAAGTTACAGAAATAGAATTCGTAGTCTGACCAGAAGTGATTGAACCACCACTAACAGACCAGTTGTAGGTGTCGCCAGAAACATTTGTGGCACTATAAGTATAGGCATTTCCATTACACACGGTTACTGAACCTGAAATACTTGGAGTGGGCAAAGCATTGATAGTAACAGGCAATTGTGTCGCAGCAGCATAACAGCCGGTAGCTGTTGTGGTTTCGGTGACATCCACAGTCCCTGAGCCTGAAGATCCCCATGTTACTGAAATTGAATTTGTGTTTTGACCTGAAGTAATGGACCCCCCTGTGACAGCCCAAACATAAGTATGTCCGGATACATTGGTTGTACTGTAAGTAGATCCCGTTGCACCAGTACATACTGAACTTGAGCCTGAAATACTTGGTGTAGGCAAAGGATATAAAGTAACTGTAACATTACCTGTGTTTGCACATCCTCCTATACCTGAGTTTGCCGTAACAGTATAAGCCTGTGTCGTTGCAGTTTTGGAATAAACAGGATTCGCTGAACCTCCGGTATAAGGAGTAATTGCACCTGCGTCAGTATATAAACCGGTTGTCGGTGACCAGGAATATGAAACTGCAGGTGTACCGGTAATACTTACATTATCAATTGCCCAAAAGTTAAAGGCAGAATTAATTCCAGTTCCATCACCATTTAGAGCAAATCTAATTTTAAGGTTGGTTTGATTAATATATGAATTTAAATTAATATTGACATTTGGGAACGGATTGTTTGTACCTGCATTGGCACCATAAGATTGTACAGTTGTCCAGGTGGAACCTCCATTTGTAGAAACATCAACTGTAGCAGTACCTGCTACCCAGGCTAAATCATGATAAAAACTCAGATTAAGAGTACTGTAACCTGTGGTATTTAAAACAGGACTCATTAATTGTGTATTTACTGTTGCTAATGTACCGGCAGCATTTGCATTAGCTAAATAAAACTGGGAATTATCATTACTATGTAATGTAGTGGTAAAAGGAATTATAAATGTATATGATACTTGATAACCGTTAGGTTCCATAGTCCATACGGAAGCCGTGGGTGAACCATCGGTAGTCCAGCTATTTGATCCGTTAAAATTATCACTAAGCAAAGTAGCGGTTCCTACGGTTGAGCTTGCTGTCAAAATCTGGGTAGTTCCAGGGCATACTGAAGGAGCCGTTGGAGTTATCGTAACCGACGTAGGATTTGGTTGGATTGAAATTGTTGTGGCCGCACTTGCAGAACAACCATTAGCAGTTCCAAGAACAGTATATGTAGTTGCACTGGAAGGTGTTGCGTTAACACTTGTACCTGTTGTACCTGATAAACCAGCAGCAGGAGACCATGAATAAGTACTTGCACCACCAGCTGTTAATGCAACAGGTGTGCCTCCCGGAATGCAGTAGGTTGCAGAAGTAGGTGAGACTGTAACAGTAGGTGTTGTGTTTACGCTTGCAGTTACATCAAGCCGTGTAGTGCTTTCGCAACCGGAAACTGTTTGTGTTGCATAATAATGGGTGCCATTTGTTAAAGCAGTACTTGTTGATAATGGGCTTCCTCCACTTGAAGCAGCATACCATTGAACACCGGTTCCCGTTGCAGATAAATTGGCTACTGTTGGGGATGCACCGGAACAGAATGATTGTGATGAACTACCTGAAGGTGCAGACGGGGTCGTGTTTACAGTTACGGTTACATCAAATCGTGTAGTGCTTTCGCAACCTGAAACCGTTTGGGTCGCATAATAATGAGCGCTACTCAAAGATGTACTTGTAGCTAAAGGACTTCCACCGCTTGAAGCAGCATACCATTGTATGCCGGTTCCCGTTGCAGATAAGTTGGCTACTGTGGGTGATGCTCCGGAACAAAATGTTTGTGAAGCGTTGCCTGTTGGGATAGATGGGTTAGTTGTTACTGTCACAGTCACATCTAATCTTGATGTGCTTTCACAAGTAGATACCGTTTGACTTGCATAATAATGAGTGCCATTGACCAAAGCAGTACTGCCTGATAAAGCAGTTCCACCGCTTGAAACTGCATACCACTGTATTGATGTTCCTGTTGCAGATAAGTTGGCTACCGTTGGGGATGCACCGGAACAGAATGATTGTGATGAACTACCTGTGGGCGCCGAGGGAGTAGTAATAAATGTTGTTGTTACATCTAATCTTGATGTGCTTTCGCAACCGGAAACTGTTTGTGATGCATAATAATGAGTACCATTTGCTAAAGCCGTATTTGTTGATAATGGACTTCCACCGCTTGAAGAAGCATACCATTGAATGCCGGTTCCCGTTGCAGATAAGTTGGCTACCGTTGGGGATGCACCAGAACAGAATGATTGTGATGAACTGCCCGTGGGTGCGCCAGGTGTGGTTGTTACTGTTGCAGTTACATCTAATCTTGTTGTGCTTTCACAACCGGAAATTGTTTGAGTTGCATAATAATGAGCGTTACTCAAAGCAGTACTTGTTGATAATGGACTTCCACCACTTGAAGCAGCATACCATTGTATGGCTGTTCCTGTTGCTGCTAAGTTTGCAACAGTGGGTGATGTAGAGCAGAATGGTTGCGATGCACTGCCTGTCGGGGCAGATGGTGTTGAAGTTACCGTAATGCCTGTCGTATTTCCACTTGATATTGAGCTACTGCAGCTATATGAATTTTGAACAGAAGTTATTGTTATTGTTGTAGCTCCTGCTGTATTTAATAGTGAAGTATTAAAGGTGCCGCTGCCACCTAACATTGTCAATGAAGCTGTGTTGCCTGTGGCTGTATTGCTACCGGTGAGATTGTAAGTTACAGTAAAAGTTCCGTCGCCAAGGCTGGAAGAGTTTACAGTTACCGTTGAAGCAAAGCCTGTACATACATTTGAAGCGGATGGTGTACTGAAGTTACTTGCGTCCGGGTTTACACATGATGTGGTAAAAGATTGCTGGCTTCCATAAACAGTACCCAGTCCTGTTGTAGTTGCATACGCATTGTAATAATAGGTAGTGTTGGGTTGCAAGCCGCTAAGGCTGGAAGATATGGTTCCAAAACTGCAATCAGAAGTGCTGGCAACTGCAGTGCCTGATGTGCTGGGGTTAAATCCGGGAGTAGTACTGTATTTTATACCGCAACCTGTAACGGGAACGCAATAAGTATTTCCAACATTAAAGCTTGTGCTGCCTGTTTTGCCACCTGTTTCCGTAACGATAAATGTCATACCACTACCAGAAACTGTTGGTGTAACGCTAACACCTGTCAATTGCCCGGATGTAAAAGTCGCCGAAGTTCCTGTTATCCCTGCCGTGCCGCTAAATGTTACTGTGCTGACAAAACCTGTTATAGTGTTACCGTTAGCGTCCTGTGCTGTGAGGGTGATGCCGGTGATAGGTGTTCCCACATACTGCGGCGAAGAAATTGTTGAAATTGAAAAATGATCCAATGCACCCGGAGTGATATTGAAAGTAACGGAAGTTGCACCTGTATATGTCGGACTGCTTGTTGCAGCTAATGTGTAACCTATTCCTGTCTTATCTATTGATAAAGTGCTGAATGTCGCTAATCCGCCAGAGGCTGTTACCGTCTTTGTGCCACTCAATGTTCCGCTACTAGGATTTGTTCCTAAGGCAAGGGTTACCTGTGTTGTATTATCTGTGGTAACAAGGTTGCTATTGGCATCCTGTATTTGTACAGTAATTGCAGGGCTTATTGCTGAACCTGCTGCTGTGCTTGTTGGCTGTTGATTAAAGATAAGCTTTGTGGCTGCACCCGGTGTAATATTGAAAGTACCGGAAGTAGCGCCTGTATATGATGGACTGCTAGTTGCAGTTAATGTATAACCAGTGCCTGTTTTATCTATTGATAAAGTACTGAATGTTGCTATTCCACTGGAGGCTGTCACCGTCTTTGTGCCACTCAATGTTCCGCTACTAGGATTTGTTCCTATTGCAAGGGTTACCTGCGTTGTATTATCTGTGGTAACAAGGTTGCTATTGGCATCCTGTATTTGTACAGTAATTGCAGGGCTTATTGCTGAACCTGCTGCTGTGGTTGTCGGCTGTTGATTAAAGATAAGCTTTGTGGCTGCACCCGGTGTAATATTGAAAGTACCGGAAGTAGCGCCTGTATATGATGGACTGCTAGTTGCAGTTAATGTATAACCGGCGCCAACTTTATCTATTGATAAAGTACTGAATGTTGCTATTCCACCAGCGGCAGTTACAGTTTTCGTACCACTCAATGTTCCGCTGCCTGGATTTGTTCCAATGGCAAGGGTTACCTGTGTAGTATTATCAGTGGTAACAAGGTTGCTATTGGCATCCTGTATCTGTACAGTTATTGATGGGCTTATAGCTGAACCTGCCGCTGTGCTTGAAGGCTGTTGATTAAAGATAAGCTTCGTTGCAGTTCCTGCTGAAAAGGTGATGGTTCCACTTGTGACTGCCGTTAAAGTCACTCCACCCGATGCTGTAGCTGTCAATGTCATCACATCCGCCATCGAGTAAACAGGTGTTGCTATCGTAACGCTATTGGAGCTACTTGCTATGCTTCCTGTAAGTGTACCACTCAAAGAACCACCTCCTGTTGCTTTACTCAAAGTGACAGTGGTGGCGCTTGCTAAGTTTGATGGATTGCCGTAAGCATCCTGCGACTGCACAGTTACACTAAAAGCTGTTCCCGCTATTCCTGAACTTGGGACGGTTGTATAAACAAGTTTTGTTGCTGTGCCCACGGTGATATCGAATCCATTTGAAGTAGCGCCGGTGAGTGGACTGCTTGTTGCTGCTAATGTATAACCAGTGCCGACCTTGTCTATTGATAAATTGCTGAATGTGGCTATACCGCCTGAGGCTGTTGCAGTATATGTTCCACTCAAAGTTCCACCACCCGGATTTGTTCCTATCGCAATTGTCACTTGTGTTGAATTATCTGAAGTAACAAGGCTTCCGCCTGCATCCTGTACCTGTACTGTTATTGCAGGGGTTATAGCAGAGCCTGCAACTGTAGATGTGGGTTGCTGGCTAAATGCAAGCTTCACTGCTGACGCTACTGTAATATTGAATGAACTTGAAGTAGCACCTGTATAAGATGGGTTGCTGGATGCTGTTAAGGTATAACCAGAACCTGCATTATTAATAGATAAGGTACTGAATGTAGCTACTCCGCTTGAAGCTGTTATTGATTGCGTTCCACTCAATGTTCCACTACCCGGATTTGTTCCAATGGCAAGGGTTACACTTGTTGAATTATCAGTAGAAACCAGGTTTCCTCCGGCATCCTGTATTTGCACAGTTATAGTGCTTATAACTGCCCCCGCTGCTGTATTTGTTGGTTGTTGATTAAAGGCAAGTTTAGATGCTGAACCCAAAGTTATGTTAAACGGGTTGGAGGTTGTACTCGTTAGCACGCCATCCGTTGCACCTAAAGTATATCCTGTTCCTATCTTGTCAATTTTTAAACCATTACTACTGAAGTCCGCTATACCATTAACGGCTGCTTTCGTTAATGTGCCGCTAAGTGTTCCTCCTGGACCAGCATTATTAGCAATTGCTATTGTTACCGTTGAATTATCTGTCGTTACTGTGTTGCCATTGGCATCCTGCACTTTCACAATAGGTTGAATTGTCCATGCCGTCCCACCTGTTCCGCCTCCGGGCTGTGTAGTGAATGCAAGTTTTGTCGCAGTTCCTGCTGTAATGTTAAAACCACCTGATGTAGTACTTGTCAGCGAGCCATCCGTTGCGCTCAATGTATATCCTGTTCCAGATTTGTCAATTTTCAAACCATTACTGCTAAAACTTGCGATACCGTTAACGGCAGACTTAGTTATTGTTCCGCTCAGTGTACCACCGGGTCCTGCATTATTCGCAATCGCTAATGTTACTGTCGAACCGTCTGTTGTTACTGTATTGCCACCAGCATCCTGAACAGTTACTACTGGTTGTGTTGTCCATGCAGTCCCGGCTGTACCGCCACCAGGTTGAGTAGTAAATGCTAATTTTGCTGCCACACCAACTATTATATTGAATGTGGAACTGACAATAACTCCTGCTGTCGTGGACACAGTACTACCTGTTGCAGTCAATGTATATCCGTTGCCTATTTTATCTATTGATAATCCACTAAAGGTTGCCAGCCCTGTTGATATATTTACAGCTGCTGTTGTTGTGCCATTCAATGTTCCCGAACCTGCATTAGTTTGGATTGCCAACGTAACATTTTGTGCTGTACCTGTTACTGTATTTCCTCCAGCATCCTGAAGTGTGACCACCGGTTGTGTACCCCAAGCAGTACCTCCTGTACCGCCACCAGGTTGAGTTGTAAATGCTAACTTTGCTGCCACACCAACTATTATATTGAATGTGGAACTGACAATAACTCCTGCTGTCGTGGACACAGTACTACCTGTTGCAGTCAATGTATATCCGTTGCCTATTTTATCTATTGATAATCCACTAAAGGTTGCCAGTCCTGTTGATGTATTTACAGCTACTGTTTTTGTGCCACTCAACGTTCCTGAACCTGCATTAGTTTGGATTGCCAACGTAACATTTTGTGCTGTTCCCGATACTGTATTACCATTTGCATCCTGCAAAGTTACCACTGGCTGTGTTGTCCAGACAGTCCCACCTGTTCCACCTCCTGGTTGTGTAGTAAAAGCAAGTTTACTCGCTGCACCAGGATTAATAGTTGTAATTGTAGTAGTTCCTGTTTTGCTGGATCCTGTTACGGTGAACGTCAATCCACTGCCTGCAACAGTTGGTGTTACACTCACTCCTGACAATACACCGTTAGTAAAATTTGCTGATGTTCCCGTAATTCCTGCTGTCCCACCATATGATACCGACATACCTGTAAATCCCGTATATGTGTTATTGCTTGCATCCTGTGCCGTAATGGTGATGCCAGTGATTGCCGTACCTGCCGTTTGCGGGGAGGAAATTGCTGAAATTGCAAAATGATCCAATGTAGCTACCGAATAAGTAATAATTACCTGCCCGGCTGCTCCATTTCCACCCAAAACAGTACCGGTGGTGCCTCTGCGGGCACCACCACCACCTCCTCCGAAAGTGAAACCTGTTGATCCAGGCCCTGCAGATGTGGCTCCATTACCACCACCACCATTGCCTGCTGATTGTGTTCCAGCACCAGTACTACTCGTTGCTGTTGTTCCACCACTTGAAGCACTTGCACTGCTTCCACCTCCACCACCAGAAGAGGAATTAGTACCTTTGTATCCACTACCCCCATTATTTTTAATTATGTTTGATCCGGTAGCAATATTTGCAGTCCCTCCTGCGCCTGCTGCGCCGTTAGTACCAGTAGCTCCACCTCTGCCATAATCCGCAAAAACAGGTCCTGTAGTTGCCCCAAACCATGATGGATTGCCATCTACTTTTCCAGTAGTACCGATAGCTGCCGATCCAACAGTTATTGTATAAGGAGTACCTGGTGTGACAGCTATATCAGCTTGTGCATAACCACCACCTCCTCCGCCTCCTCCACAATAATTAGAACCTGATGCTTCACCTCCTCCAGCGCCGCCACCACCCCAACACTTAACAGTAATTGAATAAACATTGGCGGGCACTGCCCAACAGCCTGTACTCGCAGTCCAAGGAGATGCACCAAATGGTGTACAAGCTGTTGTAAAAGTTGTAGTAGCGGGAGACGTAGTAAGGTAGCAAGTTCCTGAACTGTTATATTCATACGCTGCAAACGTATATTGAGTATTAGCAGAAAACCCTCCGGTTATACCCACATTTATTGGCGTTGTGCCGTTTGCATTGTAAACAACATATCCTGTTCCGATTTGTGTACCTGAGCCATAATTGAGGCTGGCCGAATATGAGGTAGGTGAAGATGGCGCAGTTCCTGCTGAAGCCCCAGGATATCCAACAATTAATACTCCTCCATTTCCATTGCCACGGGTTGCCAAACTAACCGTTGCAGTAGTTGAAGTAACTGAAGAATAAGAAAGACCACTTGCTTGTATGGTTGGGGCAGTGCAAGCTGATGTAGTGGTTCCTGAAATAACCATATTATGAACATAAAAATAGGTTGTTGAATTAGACATATCCATTGCATAAACTCTAACAGTAAGTGTCTTTCCAGCTATTACAGATATATTTAAACCGCTATAGGTATTGTTGCTTTCTCCATAACCGACAGAACCTGAACCCCATGGTGTTCCTGGTGCATCCAATAAAGTAGCAGTAGCAAAACCATCAAGTGAGTAATAAGTATAACCATCACATCCCTGCGAAACGTTAGTATAGTTATTATAGGAAATAGATGTTACATTTAAATTATACCCTGAATTCGGTTTAATGGTATATTGAAAATAACTATTCTTATAAGTGGCATCAGATAATGAAAATGTTAGATATGATGCTGTAGGGAAAGGGTATCCCTTTTTTCCATATGTTCCGTCATTTCCTAGGCTAGTAACACTTGACCCAGCTGATGCATCACTTCCTTCGGATACATTTCCACTTGCAGTACCAGTATTATTTGCTGTTCCGGCCCATGTAACGTTATCGGGTAGTACTTTATTAATTTGCACAAAGCACAATAACAAAATAAGGCAAAATGCTTTTACAATCCTTCTATGGTGGATTCCTTTCATCCGTCCCTTCGAATGAACTTTACTACCTAATATCATCCCTGATAAAATATTTTTTATTGTTTTCATGTAATTTAGATTTTAAATTATCAGACAAATTTATTAATGAATAGTTCCTGGTAAAGTAGCACCTGATGAACTTACGCCTGTGGCGGCGCCTGTGGTTACAGTAACTCCGTTTACCGTTACATTTGTAGTACCAGTCGAGGTGCTGGTGCATCCATAACTGTCGGTTACAGTTACATTATATGTTTGTGTTCCTGTTGCAGTAGGGGTGGCGGAATTATTGGAAGTTGTACTGCTGCCCATTCCGTTACCCGTAGTGCCTGAAGACCATGCATAGCTTGAATATATGCCCGAACCGCCGGAAGGTGCAGCAGTAAGTGTTGTTGCAGTATTAATGCAGATAGTCGAGGGGTTGGCGCCGAGCGAAACTGTAGGAAGGGAATTCACTGTTACCGCTCTGTCAGCAGTAGCCGTGCCACAGGTATTGGTTGCTGTAGCCCTTACAGTAAAGTTGCTGCTTACGCTGCTTACGACACCGGTAGAGGAATTAATGGATGCTCCTCAGGATAATATACTATAACTCATTGTAAGTGTAGGGCTGCCTGAGGCTGCAGAAGCAGTATAAGTGGATGACCCGCCTACACACAGGTTGGTAGCTCCTGCACTATAACTTACTGTTCCCGGGGTTGTGCAGGCAAGAGTTCCGGTTACACCAACATTATCGAGAAAAACTCCATATTTATTAGTACTAGTACCCCCAGCTACTACATAAAATTCAATTCTTAGATTAGATTGTCCAATATATGGTGTTAAATTTATACTCACAATACTGCCCCATGATGTACAACTTGAACTAAATACACCATAATCAGCTAATTGAGTATTGTAGGTTGAACCACCGTCAGTTGAAATATAAACTTGGTTATAAGCATTACCATCCCAACATGCCATATTAAAATTAAGAGTTGCAGATGCATATCCAGTTAAACTAAATACGGGAGTTTCCAATGCAGCATAGTTGCCATACGCATTATCACTCGAATACGTATCAATAAATGCGCAGTAAGTACTTAATGAAGAACATTTGGTACTAGCAGAAATTCTTACCCATGAAAGGGGTCCAGGTGAAGTACCTCCACCATTAGTGCTTCTCCAACCTGTTGGCGGGAAAGTGCCGCCTTCAAATCCTTCAGTTGCCAAAGGTGTTTGTCCTCTACCTTTCTCTGCAAAAGCAAGCAAAAATATAACAATCAGTGTTGTTAATAAAGCATTACCCATTTTTACGGTCATACTGCGCAGGAGTCGTCCATGTTTAAAAATTTGTGAAGTTTTTGTTTTCATAAGAGGGAGTTTTATCATTAATTTATTAGTTCAATAGTCAATAGTCAATAGTCAACAGTCATTTGTCAATAGTAAATAAAAAATCCAATAAGTCGGAATGTTAGTAAGTTGACGAAGGTCTGTCAACTTTATGTTCTATTCTAAAACAGTAATAAATATTTCTGAAGAGAAAAATCCGTCTTCAGTAATATTGAAATTCGTTAAACAGCAATACCAAGAAAGTATCGGCTTTGAACCTTGTAAATAATTTTTATTCTTGAAGGCACCGGTTTATTTGTTCCAATTACCTCTATAATGAAAAAGGTATAAGCTATTTTGTGGGAGCAAAAATCTATTAAATTACCTAATGAAAAGAAGTGTAAAAGTGTTTTCATATTTTTAAATTTTGCTCTTTTTTGATTTTAATAAATTCGAAAGAAAACCTTGACAAAGATACTAACCTTTTTATAAAAAGCAATTTAGTTTTGCGAAAAAAAAATGTTAATGCAAGAAAAATTATACTTTTGGAAAACATTTTACCACAAAAACACCAAAGCACGAAATTTTATAAAAAACTATTATGCTGGTTTTTATTGTTTTGTGTGGTTTCATGCCGGGGTTTTCTGGGAATTTTTTTTCACTTTTCAGAACAGACTCTTAGTTGGATATCCTACAAATATCCAGCAGTATAGGGTGAGTTTTCTACAATATTTTAGCTTTCCACTACGATCTACACCAACCTGACATTTTAGAATTTCAGATGATGTTAGCAGAACATCTAACTGTTGCAGTTTATAGGATTCCAGAGGCAAAGGACATTTGGGGAACGTTAAATTATTGTTTTTTTGCTTGGCGCTTATGTGAAGTAAATTGGGATAGAGCCTCTGCAACATTCTGGCTGGAAGAAAACTTCTCGGAGCCATCTCAATATTTCGATTGTTCATTTTGATGCTTCATGTACAACCGATAAATGGTTTACCATTAATATTTTTTTTCGGTCCAATTATCAAAACTTTTGCCGCGGCGTTGAGACTTGTTGTACCGGCGAGGAGACTTGGCGTCGTAAAACTTAAACTTTGTTTGATAATCATTAAAAGTTCTCCGGCACAAAGTATTCTTGTCGCTGCATAATTTGAAATTGTTGAATCACAAAGTAAACCTGCTAAGTCACAAAGTAGTTTTGTTGCGTCACAAGTTAAAATTATTGGGAAACAAATTAAACCTCTTGCTTCACTATGTTTTCGTGCCGACATCTCACTTAAAAGCGCTGCGCCGAAAATTTTGATAATCTTGCTACCGATTTTAAATGTCTGATTGCAATAAGTGCTTGTAATCTTGTTGCTTGGTCTAACTTTTGGATCGTTTTTTCAATTGTTGGACAGGAAAAAAATAAAAATTGCCTCAATTCCAATTGCAATTTTCTGGGTTATTTGACCATTCTGTATTTTTATTATGAAGATTGGGGGCGCTCCAACAAGTCTATTTTACCACTAAAACTCTAAAACACAAAAAATCATCAATAACTATTTTGCGGGTTTTTATTATTTTGTTTGGTTTACCCCGTTGGATATCTTTCAGATTTAATGAGTATCTTTAAAACAGAGTTATCCCACGGGGTGAAGTGTATTGTTGTTTTTGTGGATTTTTTCTTTTTTACTTTTCGGAGCATGCTCATTGTTTAATTTAAATCAATTATTAGAAATAGTGGAAAAACAATATTTCTTTTGTTATTTAGAAGTGCCTATAACCAAGAATTATTTGATTAGTTGAGTCCGCTCCGATAAGTCTTTTTTACCACAAAAGCACGAAAACACCAAATTTCACGAAATTGTATTTTGTTAAAAACTTGTATTTTGTGTTATTTTGTGTCTTTGTGTTTTAGTGGTAATTTTCGCATTTATTACTTTTCGGAGCAGGCTCAAATCTTAAATCTTAAATCACAAATCACAAATCACAAATGCTTCCAGTTCTTGAATAGAATTGATTGTAACATCGGCTGCCCGATAATGTAATTGGGCAGCCGATACTGTGATCGAGCGGCCGATACTGTGGTCGGGCAGCCGATACTGTGGTTGGGCAGCCGATACTGTGGTTGGGCAGCCGATACTGTGGTTGGGCAGCCGATACTGTGGTTGGGCAGCCGATACTGTAGTCGGGCGGCCGATACTGTGATTGGGCGGCCGATACTGCGATCGGGCGGCCGATACTGTGGTCGGGAAGAAGTTTGCCTCCACTGATTTAAAATTGGATAGATACGGTATCATTTTAATGCTATTGGTAGAATTTAAAAGAGCTTTGGTGTTCCAGCCTCATGATAGCGAGATGCAGGATTGTGATGAATATGCACAAATAATGGATATAACTGGATAAAATGAAGGTTTTATTGAAAAGATATATTAAGAAAATGGAGTGAATGATAGGTGTTAATGAAGCTTTGCTAATTATTTTAAAAAGAAATGATGATTAAGGCTATCTCAATTATTTCGCTCACGTTGAGAAATTCCAGTCAACAAAAACGAGACATCCTGTAATTTTTTCAGGAAAGATGTATCCATTTTAAAAAGTATTTGTATTTTTACGAGCTCAAAATCATTATCCGATTTTAATCATTTGTAAATGTTTGTAAACGTTTATTGTTGGATAATAAAAATAAAACATTGTAAATGAACAAATCCGGAGGATATAATAAAACAGTTGGTTTGGAAAGAATATAATGGATATTGCTGCAATGCAGCAAGCCAATAGTAGCAACCATTATAAAGAGGACGCTGCAAATATTAAACAATCTGCACTAAACAAATGAACCATGCAACAATTAAATGAAATAGTGGATTTTTATTTGAAAACAGACACGAACTTTGCTTTAATGATTACTTTTGCGTGATTGTTTATTAAGGAATAAGAAAAAATGATTGGGAAAAATTAAATTTACCCGTTGGATAAATTTCAATTTGAATAAAATTCATAACCACGATAATATCCTGCGGGGTGAAAAGTCCGTTGGATAAATTGGAGTTTTAATGAATACGAGAATGGAAAAAGTTAAACAATTGAAAATTCATACAATCAAAGGCTAAAATCAAATTGCTACAACTTGTCAAGATTTAAGTAAAGAGAACTGTAACAATTGGAATTTAAAACGAAGATTTGATAATAATATTATGCAATTAAAAAACTATATGCCTGATTACAAGTTGCCACAAAGTCAAAAATCAAATTGCTACAACTCTCTAGCTATAGTCGAAATTGCTACAATAGGAACAATTTAATCGTTAGTGCCAATGCTAACAACAATGAAAATGAAAAACAAAATATTCACATCGACAGTAATACTTCTTTTGTATTATGGACTGACAAACGGACAGGGTACTTGGATACAAAAAGCAGATTTTGGTGGAGGAGCAAGAATGGAGGCTGTTGGTTTTTCCATCGGCAATAAGGGATATATTGCTACAGGAAGCTATACACAAGATTTATGGGAATGGGATCAAAGCACTAACACATGGACACAAATGGCAAGTTTTCCTGGAACAGCGAGAGAAAGTGCAGTTGGTTTTTCTATTGGGACAAAGGGGTATATTTGTATGGGTGCAGACCCAACTACAAAAAATGATTTATGGGAATGGGATCAAAGTACAAATACTTGGTCACAGATGGCAAGTTTACCGGTAACAGGAAGGATGGTTGCTGTTGGTTTTTCTATAGGAACAAAAGGTTATATTGGGACAGGAGATGATGGATCATCTTTTCATCAGGATTTTTGGGAATGGGATCAAACTACAAATACCTGGACACAAAAAGCAGACTTTCCAGGAATCAGATATGCAGCAATCGGCTTTTCCATTGGTACTAAAGGATACATTGGAACTGGAAATAGTGGGAGTGCATATCAAAATGATTTTTGGGAATGGGATCAAACTACAAATACCTGGACACAAAAAGCAAGCTTTGGTGGAACAGCACGACAAGAAACAGTAGGTTTTTCGATCGGTACAAAAGGGTATATTGGAACAGGTATTGATCCTCATTTTAAACAAGATTTTTGGGAATGGGATCAATCTACAAATACCTGGACACAAAAAGCAAACTTTGGTGGAATAGCAAGACTAGGCGCTGTTGGATTTTCTATTGGAGGAAAAGGATATATTGGTACAGGAAGAGATAGCGCATGTATAAACTATAAAGATTTTTGGGAATTTACACCTCGTCTTGAAAATGGAATTGATAATTATGAATTTAAAGATAAAATTTCGATTTTTCCTAATCCATTTTCATCAGAAACAACATTAACAACAGACTTCAACCTAAGTGATGCAATCTTGACAGTTTATAACTCGTATGGGAAACAAGTAAAACAGATTACAAATATTAATGGGCAATCAATTATTTTGTATCGTTACAATTTAGAAAGCGGACTTTACTTTATTAGCCTTATACAAGATAAGAGAATTATAAAGACAGGTAAATTAATTATAACAGAATAAAAGAAGCACAGGCACTAACGAAAAAATTGCTATAATTAAAAAACTATTTCAATTTTCTTTCAGTTATAGTGCATTTAAGAAAATGAGCTCATTCAGAATAAACCTTATAATTGTATTTTTTATTTTAAGTATAGAGTCATTTGGACAGACTGCTACAATTAAAATAGATACGTCTTATTGCTCGAGTGACTTTTACAGAAGATTTGACAGCATCCTTTTTTGTTTTAATGGTATATCATTTTACGGAAGTGAAAAAAAGATGATTAAAATAAAATTGAATAAAGATTTTGACCAATGTTATTATATTAATCACCATGACACTACACGATTTTACACAAAATTCCTTAAAAATAAAAAATATGTATTAACGCCAGGCGTAAGTCAACTATTTAAATTAAAACCAAAAAGAAATTTTAGATGTGGTTCAATGAGATTTTGTAATGATAAAAAAACAGATTTAGGTTTCATTTGTGATGATGGCTTTATAAAAGATACAGTAAAAACGAATACTACTTATAAAAGTAAAAGATATGGTGATTACGATGACTTATGGAATAAACTTCGTATTTATAGTGTTGTTAAACTTGAATATTTTTCAATCGAAGACATTTACGCAATTGATCCTACACAATTGGATTCAATAATTATTGAAAAAAAGAAATACAGATTAACAAGCATAGGTTATTATTTTTTACATGGAGAAAAATTGACACTAAGACTAAATGATAACAACAAATTACTATTTCTAAGCTTAGATGGATATTTGACAAATAAGGAAATTAAAAACATCAGAATTTCAAAGAAAAATAATTAAACGCACTATAATGCAGGTATTGCAGACAATGCCGCTAGACAGTTTTTTGCTAACAAGAAACATTTGAGCGGGCGGCACTGCTGCAATACCTTCTCCATTATCAGTAATTATATGGAGAATTGGGGCAGATGGTGGACAACAAACGGACAGGACTGCAGACAATAGGCAGTAAGCGACAATTACAAAAAAAAATATGAAATACTTTATAATACTTTTATTCTTGATTTTTAACCTTGCTAAGACCAGTGCACAGATTACAATTAAAGGACATGTGATAGATTCTGCTACAAAAGTAAGTATTCCAACATGTAGTATTATTCTTAATGATAAAAAAGAATTCTATTCAGATACATCTGGAAATTTTACTGTAAAAGCTGATACAAATAAGACTCAGAAAATTAAATTCCTTTTCCTTGGATATTATCCTTTAGTAATTGAAAACATAACGTGTACTAAAGATATAGATTTTGATACTGTTGCAATCGTAACTGGAAAAGGAAGGGATGATGAAGTTATTATTAATAATAGAGGAAGAATTAATCGAAAAGCTACAAAAAAATTAAAAAGGGAAAATAAAAAGATAGTAGAAGATGGTAATAATGGAGCATATTTAGTCTTTGATGGTTTAAAATATTATGCTTCTAAAGGGATTATAAAATTAAAATAACTGTTGTTAACAACAAAGGTTTCGTTGTACACATCTTGCTACTTATTAAGACATCATGTGACTGACACAGCGAAGCCATAAGAGATGTGCAAAAAGAAAATATCAAATAACTATTTCAAATAACATGAGACTACAGGTAATTATTATCTTCCTTTTTCTTTTCGGATATTCATTCGGACAAGATACTATAAACAAAATAAAATTAAAACCTGTTAATGACTTACATATTCTATCTCCGATTGTGACAAATACAAGTTTAGAGAAAGAGAAAAATAATGATAGTATTTATAATAGTGATACTTGTCAAATGATACGAAAAAAGGTTGAAGAAATTTATAATAAAAATGAGGAAAATTTTCTTAAAGAGAAGAATAAAGTAATTGACTTAAATAATAAAAATTGGCAATATTATTATTATCTAATAATAAGCTATAAGCCCTTCCCATTTGATACTATAGGGCGTTATAAAGATTGTTATTATTGGCATACCTTAATGTATGATAAAATGGATGTAGAGAATCAAATACCTATGGAGGTATGTAAGCAAGTAATGGAATTTAAAATTGATAAAAAGGAAAAATCAAGAATAATATTAGACGGACCCAGCGGAGAAGTTTTTTATTATGATGATATAAAACGAATGCCAATTAAGTGACAAATAAAAAGACAAAATCAAAAAACACGTAATAACTAAGGCTTCGTTGTGCACGCAGTGAAAGCAATGAAGCCTTAAGTTGCACGAAGCCGCTCTTCATTATGGGGATATCGCTTTTTAATTCAGGGGATGGAGTGCCGTTTTACCGGCTAACCCTCGGCTGGGGATACTCAAAGGGTAAATTTTAAGACAGGATTCAGCTAAACACCAGATAGCAATTTGTTCACAATAGTAAAATGCCAAATGAAATAATGGCCATAGCTGATTTTTGATTTGAGATTTGAGATTTAAGATTGAGTCT
>CAISZK010000442.1 GCA_903889915.1 uncultured Bacteroidota bacterium | reverse complement strand
TATTTGCAGCGGATGTTATAAAAAACGAAATTATTTTTTCGAAAGCATCATAAGGTGATACTGGTTGCAGATGAAATCGTTGATTTCGAAATTATAAAGAAATTGCGACAGCAAGAATTTTCTATAATTGATTTCACTCCGATAAGTCTTTTTCTTGCCGCGAAGGCTCAAAGACTCGAAGTTTCACAAAAAATAATCTTGTTTTTCAATGCTTTGTGTTTCTTGATGTCTTAGTGTCTTCGTGGCAATTTTATGTTTTATTACTTTTCGGAGCAGGTTCATAATTTCTATTAATGAAGAATTTCAAGGCTCAACCTAAGACCAGAAACAACAGTAGATAAATTAGTATTCACATTAAAAATTATGAAAAAGAAAAACAGTATTTTAAAGGGAAGAAAACTAAATATACTTCCAACTCTCTTAATCTGCAATATTCTAATATTTTACACCTGTTGTAATATTGGCAGGCACAATAATAATTCAATATCATTAGTCAAAGCAAACGATACTGTTCTGAATTATTCCAGGTATTCTACAAAGATTTATGGTGCGGAACCTAATCCTACAGGCGAACCTATAGGTGGAGGACTTGGATATTCAAAAATTATTACCAGCTATACTTACCTCGTCAGAACCAAAGAAGAGCTTCTTTCTACACTTAAAAAAGCTAAAAGCAGGGATATTATATATATCACCGATACTTCGAGAATTAACCTGAGCGGTTGCCCTGTAATTAAGATTCCCGAAGGAGTAACACTTGCAAGCGGAAGAGGAAAAGATAATTCTGAAGGAGCTTTATTGTTCAGTAATGAATTAAAAACATTTCCGATGTTTGAAACTGGCGGTGAATATGTTCATGTTACGGGTTTGCGGTTTTCAGGTCCTGACACTACTAGGAGAACCGAACAAATGAAAGAATTATATAAAGAAGGGAAATATTATTCCATCCCAAATTCAAGAGGTATTCAATCCAGTTATTCACACAGCGAAATTGATAACTGTGAATTCTGGGGATGGAGCGATGCTGCAATATACCTAATTTTAAATAAAAAATTAATAAAATGCGACAGTAATTATGTTCACAATAATTATTTTCACCATTGTCAGCGAGAGGGTCTTGGTTATGGTGTGTGTCTTGATAATGCACAGGCACTAATAGAAGCAAATATTTTCGATTGTTGCAGGCATGGAATAGCGGGCACAGGAAGGACTAATACATCTTATGAAGCAAGATTTAATTTAGTCCTTGAACACTTTAACTCACACGCATTTGATATGCATGGAGGAGCTGATAGAAAAGACAGTACTAATATTGCAGGAAACACAATAAGAATTCATCATAATACTTTTAAACTAATTAACCAATCTGATGTTGTTATAAGAGGAATTCCGGTTATAGGGGCTGAAATTTATAATAACTATTTTTACAATAAAGATTCTACAAAAAGTGTCCTACAGATAAATGCTCACGGTAATTTCAAAATGTATAATAATAAATTTGGAGTTAAGTAAGAACCTTTATCTTTCTGGAGAAAAGGGGAAGGGAAAATAGTATTGATAAATAAAGATTTAAAATCCTTGCAAATCCACCATTACCGTGATTACCCATTAGGATATCCTATTGATCTTTTGACAAACCAGGGTAAATAAAAATATCCAACGTGGTAAATCCGCATTCCCTTAATCTTTATCGCTATTTTTTCAAAAAGAAATCAGATATTTGCACCCAAATTATAATGGTATGGCAGACGACAAAAAAATAATATTTTCGACGGTAGGTGTAAGCAAGGTTTACCCGCCACACAAGCAGGTTTTGAAGGATATTTACCTTTCATTTTATTATGGCGCAAAGATTGGTATCATCGGATTGAACGGATCGGGTAAATCAACATTGCTGAAAATTATTGCAGGTATTGAAAAGAGTTTCCAGGGAAATGTGGTGTTCGCTCCGGGCTATAGCATTGGTTATCTTGAGCAGGATCCAAAGCTGGATGAAACAAAGACGGTGAAAGAGATCGTGCAGGAAGGCGTGCAGGAGGTGGTTGACATTCTTAAGGAATATGAAGAGATCAACATGAAGTTTGCCGAACCCATGAGCGATGATGAGATGGCTAAACTCATAGACAGACAGGGCGTGGTGACTGAGCTTATTGAACATCATGACGCATGGGAACTGGATTCGAAACTTGAAAGGGCAATGGATGCTTTGCGCTGCCCTGAGGGTGATGCATTGATAAAAAACCTTTCGGGAGGTGAGCTAAGACGCGTGGCTTTGTGCAGACTGCTGCTGAAAGAACCGGACATACTGCTGCTTGATGAGCCTACCAACCACCTTGATGCCGAGTCGGTGCAATGGCTGGAAGTGCATTTGCAACAATATAAAGGAACGGTTATCGCTGTGACGCACGACCGTTATTTCCTGGACAATGTGGCAGGATGGATACTGGAACTAGACCGCGGAGAAGGAATTCCATGGCAGGGAAATTATTCGTCGTGGCTTGATCAAAAGACCAAGAGACTGGCACAGGAAGAAAAATTTGAAAGCAAACGCCGCAAGACACTGGAACGGGAACTTGACTGGGTGAGGATGTCGCCAAAAGCGCGTCATGCCAAATCAAAAGCAAGGTTGCAGGCTTATGACAAGATGCTGAATGAAGATGTGAAACAAAAGGAAGAACGGCTGGAGTTGTTTATTCCGAACGGTCCGCGACTGGGTAACCTGGTTGTGGAAGCCAACGGTGTTTCGAAATCATTCGGTGATAAACTGCTTTTTGAAAACCTCAGCTTTTCATTGCCACCGGCAGGAATTGTGGGTATCATCGGACCGAATGGCGCAGGTAAAACGACATTGTTCCGTATGGTAATAGGCGCTGAAACGGCTGACAAAGGCACTTTCCGCACAGGTGATACTGTAAAGATAGGATATGTTGACCAATCGCACACTGCGATTGACCCTGAGAAAACGGTTTTCCAGGTGATCTCAGGCGACAGTGATCTTATCTCAGTTGGCGGTCGCTCAATGAATGCAAGGGCTTATGTTGCACGATTCAACTTTAGCGGCGCTGACCAGGAAAAGAAATGTAATATGCTATCAGGCGGTGAACGCAACAGGCTTCACCTTGCTCTGACACTGAAAGAGGAAGCCAATGTGCTACTGCTTGACGAACCTACCAACGATATTGATGTGAACACGCTGCGGGCGTTGGAAGAAGGGCTTGAAAACTTTGCAGGCTGTGCGGTGATCATCTCGCACGACCGCTGGTTTCTTGACAGGGTGGCTACACACATACTGGCATTTGAAGGCGATTCACAGGTGTACTTCTTTGAAGGAGGCTACACTGAATATGAAGAAAACAAAAAGAAAAGGCTTGGTGACAGCGGACCTACGAGGATAAAATATAAGAAGCTGAAGGCGGATTAGTCATTGGTCATTAGTCATTGGTCAATGGTCATTAGAGGAATGGGCACAACGAAACTTTGAACTTTGAACATTAAACAATCCGGAACAACTAACTACTAACAACAAACCACTAACGTTTTGAAAATTCTTTCTTCTATTTGTGTTTTCTGCGGTTCGAGTTTTGGAGCGGACCCAATTTTTCAGGAAAAAGCTGAATCGCTGGGGAAGTTGCTGGCTGAAGAGAAGATCACATTGGTTTATGGTGGAAGTCACCTGGGATTGATGGGTGTGATCGCTGATGCTGTCATGAAATACGGAGGCAATGTGAATGGTGTTATCACTACATTGCTTCACGAGAAAGGGATATCACATAAAAATCTTACCGACCTCAAGGTGATGGAAAACATGAACGACAGAAAAGCGATGATGATCAACATGTCGGATGCTTTTATTGCAATGCCGGGAGGTTATGGAACTCTTGATGAAATAACGGAAGTGCTTTCACTGAACCAACTCAGCATAATTGATAAACCCTGTGGCTTGCTTAACATCAAAGACTTTTTTAATGACTACATAAAACAACTTGACCACACTGTTAAAGAGAAACTGCTAAGACCGGAACACAGAAACATGCTTGTTGTGGACAGCGAGGAGAGGGGGCTGCTGGAGAAGATGAGGGGGTATGTGAGGGTGGATATTGGGAAGTGGTATTGAAAAAAGGGTTCAAGATTCAAGGTTCAAAGTTGAGGCCACTCCGATAAGTCTTTTTCTTGCCGCAAAGGCTCAAAGACTCGAAGTTTCGCAAAAAAACAAACTTGCTTTTCAATGCTTTGCGTATCTTGATGTCTTAGCGGCTTAGCGGCATTTTTGTGTTTTATTCCTTTTCGGAGCAGACTCAAAGTTCAAAGTTCAAGGTTGGGTGCCGGATTGAAAGTTGAAGCTCAAGTATAGTTAAACCTGATGATTGAGTAAGGTACCTGACAAATGACTATTGACTATTGACTATTGACCATTGACTTTCAATAGCAGCGGAAGGGGGGCATGAACAATAATGAGAATAAAATTCTGAATCCTTTCAGTGTGGTGCCATCAATTTCATAAGCAGCTTCGCAGGGAGAAACGGCTATTTCCTGTTTTTTTATCTCAAGTGTGTTCTTGTTGAAGAACCATTTTTCGTGGAATTTCAACTGAGTAATGGTATTCAGATTCATTTTTGTAATGATTACTGTATCTCTGGTATCATAAGGAGGCTCCGTTCTGGTTAATCTCTGCGTAACTGTGTCACTGATTATATCTGCTACATCTTCAAATTTCAATTGTTTCACACTATCGGAAGTATAATTATAAAAGTTAGGCAGGTCGGACGATTCATAGACTTTAATACTACCATTAGCAGCCGCATTCAGCATTGATGAGATGTAATCCTTTCTGATAAGTGAATCATCAGAAATGGAAATAAAAGTATTCCACATCGGGAAACGAAGATACATTGGTTTGAAAGAACATTTGTATTCAATAAAATCAGTAGCCTGAACGTAGCCTTTGGTTTTCTCTGATTGATCGCTGCATTTTATCCAGAACAAAGGTTTACGGAATTCGGTTTTGGTTATCGTATCATAATTTGAAATTACAGGAGCATAAGAGGCAATGACCTTTTTAATTTCTAACGTTTTCTTATGATAATACCATAATTCATTAAAGCGCAAATAATGGATTTCATAAGGTCGCAGATAACTGGTCAAAACTGTGTCATAAGTATCATAGGGAGGATAAGGATGAGTGAGAGAAACGTTCTCAGTGAGACGGATAATTCCATCAACTTCTTTGCCGGTAAGAGGAATTCCTGATTCATTGTAAACAGTAAATTCGCTCTTTTTTACTTTATTCATGATGGTCTGCTGAAGAAACAAACGCCTGGAAGTTTCGATATTATTGACCCACCATGTTGACTGGGAATAGTACGAATCAAGATCGAGAGGAAACATTTCTTCATTGATAAGGGGAACATCGTAAACAATATTTTTTATCAGGATTTGGTTCTGGGCAGACGAATTATGAATGAAGAGTATAGAAGAGATCAATAATACAGCGGAAAGTAGCAGTTTTTTCATGAAAATGTGTTTAGAAATTAACGAACAAATTTAATGAATATTATCAGAGTTCAGGGATTTTTCGAAAATATCTTGGCAGTCCATAAATGGATTTATTACTACGGAAGTTTAACTTTTTTTCATTTCCTGCTTACAATTGCGGATTTTTATTTAATTTTCAACCTTCAATTCAAATGCACATTTATGGAAAGAACATTTTATCTGGCGCCTATCGGATTGCTTGAGATCACAGGCAGCGAGCAGGGAATTTCAGGCATTTCTTTTGCCGATCATGTGGACACGGTCATTGAAAATCCTGTGTGTTTGCGTGAATGTGTGAAACAATTGCATGAGTATTTTGACAACAGCCGAAAAAGTTTTGACATCACTCACGACCTTGCAGGCAGCGAATTTCAGCGAAAAGTGTGGAATGATATCTATAAGATCCCATTCGGAAAAACATGTTCATACAATGATATTGCAAAGAAACTTGGTGATAAAGAAGCAGTGAGAGCAGTGGGCCATGCAGTGGGGAAAAACCCGTTGGCAATTATTATTCCATGTCATCGGGTGATTGGCAGTGACGGCAAACTTGTTGGATACGCCGGTGGATTGTGGCGGAAAAAATGGCTGTTGAATTTTGAAAACAAAGATGTGCAGGGAGAATTATTTATTTAAAACAAAACACAGACCATGATTAAAGTTACCGATACCCTTCTGGAAAATCTTTCACGACAGGCAGCAGATTCAGCAAGGAAAAGAAAGAACTATAATTTTCACAAAGAAGATTCCGACAAGCTGCAACGAATGCTGAATGCCATAGAACCTGAAACCTACATACGCCCACACAGGCACGCCAATCCTGACAAAAGAGAAATTTTTATTTTATTGAAAGGGAAAATGGCGGTTGTTGAATTTGATGATGAAGGAACAATCACAGATACTTTGGTTGCCGGCCATGAAATGGGGAATTATTGCGCAGAAGTTACACCGGGTGGCTGGCACACTGTAATTTCTCTTGAGCACGGTACAGTTTATTATGAAATTAAAGATGGGCCTTACGATGCTTCGAACGACAAGATATTTGCGGAATGGTCGCCGGAGGAAGGTTCGGAAAAAGCAATTCCATATTTACAATCTCTTAACGAAAATATTACTTAATATTCATACTTTTGCAAACAATAGTTTGTAATTATGGCTTCTCAAAAACCTACAATTCCTAAGGGAACACGCGATTTCGGAGTAACTGAAATGGTTCGCCGGAATTATATTTTCGACATTATCCGTGACATCTTTCAGCGTTTCGGTTACAAACCCATTGAAACACCTGCGATGGAAAACCTCAGCACATTGCTTGGAAAATACGGTGAAGAAGGCGACAGACTTATTTTCAAAATTCTTAACTCAGGAGATTATCTCGCTTCCATTCCAGGCAACACTATTCAGGACAGGACATCTGCCGAGACGGCGAAATATATTTCAGAAAAAGCCTTGCGGTATGACCTTACTGTGCCCTTTGCGAGATTTGTTGTGATGCATCAGAATGAAATTACTTTTCCTTTCAAGCGCTACCAGATACAACCGGTGTGGCGTGCTGACCGTCCGCAAAAAGGAAGATACAGGGAGTTTTTTCAGTGTGATGTGGATGTGATTGGAAGTAATTCTTTGCTGAATGAAATTGAACTAATACAAATTGTTGATGCAATTTTCAGCAAGTTAAATATCAAAGTTGTTATCAAGATCAACAATCGAAAGGTGCTTACCGGCATTGCAGAAGTGATTGGTGAAGCAGAAAAGATAATTGATATCACAGTGGCTATTGACAAGCTTGATAAGATTGGGCTTGCCGGAGTGAATAAAGAACTTTCAGAAAAAGGAATTTCGGAAAATGCGATTGCAAAATTACAACCAATCATAGCGCTGTCAGGAGACACAGCGCAGAAGCTTGATGTTCTCAAAGAGGTTTTAAAAGAATCCACGGCAGGGTTAAAAGGGATCGGTGAAGTTGAAACGATATTTGATTATCTGAAAGCAGTTACAATGCTATCAACAGTTGAATTCGATCTGACACTTGCCCGAGGTTTGAATTATTATACAGGAGCAATATTTGAAGTAAAAGCCAAAGATGCAGCCATGGGAAGCATTGCCGGTGGTGGAAGATATGATGATCTTACAGGAATATTCGGATTGCCAAATGTGTCGGGAGTTGGGATTTCATTTGGGGCTGACCGTATCTATGACGTGCTCCAGGAATTGAAACTTTTCCCTGAAAACACTGCGAATATCACACAACTTCTCTTTCTGAACCTGGGAGAAACAGAGGAAAAATATTGTTTGCCATTGGTGGCACAGGCAAGAGCTAAGGGGATAAACACTGAGCTGTATCCTTCGTCAGCAAAGTTGAAAAAGCAACTTGATTATGCAAACGATAATAAAATCCTATTCGTTGCAATTGTTGGCACTGATGAGATGAATACAGGGAAAATAAAACTCAAGGATATGAATCAACATAAGGAAACTGAGCTGAATGTTCAGGATCTGATAAATTTCGTAACTTCGCAAATGGGATTAAAATAGCAAAATCCCATTGCTTTCAAAGCAACATAGTTCATAAACGTAATTCACGACTTTAATAATTTCACATTATGAAAAATTCCAGAATTATTATCATTTGTTCACTAATCATTGTTCTTTCGGGCAGAGGTTTTTTATATGCCCAGAGCGGTCAGCAACATTCGGATAAGATTGAATTTATCGAAAACAAAAATCAATGGGAAAAGAATGTGCTGTATAAAGCAGATATCAATGCAGGTGCAGTTTTCCTGGAGAAAGACTGTTTCACATTTCTTTTCAAAGATGCCGCAGCTCTGAATAAAATTCTGGAGTTTAAACATCAGCATCCCGACAAATCCAAGCCGCTGACTGCTGCTGATTACATTGTGAACTGTCATGCATACAAGGTAAAATTCGTGAATGCAAAACCCGATGTAAAAGTTACTGCAAACACTCCTTACGAGGGTTATTATAATTATTACACCGGCAATGATGCAAAGAAATGGGCATCGAATGTGAAGTCGTACAATAAAGTTGAATACAGTGGTCTTTATAAACAGACCGACCTGAACATGTATGAAAGCAACTCGCAGCTTAAGTATGACATTATTCTGCACCCCGGCGCCAATGCCGACAGTATAAAAATTTTGTATGATGGTGTGGATAAAATTTACCTGAAAGATAACAACCTTGTTGTAAAAACTTCGGTTAATGAAGTTACTGAGCTTAGTCCTGAATCCTATCAAATGATCAATGGCAAAAAGACGAAGGTTCCTTGTAAATTCAAGCTTAATGGCGATGTTCTTTCTTTTGTTTTTCCGAAAGGATATGATAAAACATGCGACCTGACCATTGACCCTACACTGGTGTTTTCAACTTATTCCGGTTCCACTACTGACAACTGGGGCTTCACTGCAACCTACGATACCAGTGGCTGCGCTTATTCAGGCGGGATTGCATTCGGCACAGGCTATCCTGTTTCGACCGGTGCATTTCAAACAAATTTTGCAGGAGGAGATGCCGGAGGTTATCTGAGTGGTTGCGATGTTGCAATTATCAAATATAATCCTACGGGCACACAACGCATTTGGGCCACATACCTGGGCGGGTCAAAGAATGATCTTCCGCATAGCATGATCGTCAATACCTCCAACGACCTTGTGGTTTATGGTACGACAGGATCATCTGATTTTCCTACTACATCAGGATCATTCGATCAGTCATTCAATGGAGGAACTTCAGTTTCCTATGACCAGAATTCTTTAAACTTTTCAGCAGGCATTGATATTTTCGTTTCAAAGTTAAGCTCTGATGGCACCCAGCTTCTTGCTTCAACATTTGTCGGCGGCACAGGCAATGACGGGCTGAACTACCCTTCTGTGCTTTCTTATAATTATGGTGATGGTGCGCGCGGTGAGATCATGACTGACAACTCCAACAATGTTTACGTTGTTTCGACATCGAACTCTACAGATTTTCCTGTAACAACGGGTGCATTTCAAACCACCCCGGGTGGAGGAGGTCAGGATGGCATTGTATTTAAACTAAACCCTGACCTCACAAATATGATCTGGAGTTCATACCTTGGAGGCAGCGCAAATGATGCTGTTTACGGGATTGTGCTTGATGAAAGCAACAATGTTTATGTGACTGGCGGAACCGCTTCAAGTGATTTCCCTACTACAGCAGGAGCTTTGCATACAACATATCAGGGCGGCCCCTCAGATGGGTTCATTACTGAGATCAGCAGCAATGGGAGCAGTATTCTTCATTCGACTTACTACGGAACTGATGCTTACGACCAGACTTATTTGATTGATCGTGGTCCTACAGGAAAGATCTATGTGTTCGGACAAACATCAAAATCCGGAAACGCTTACATTTACAATGCCACATGGGCAACACCCAGCGGCGGGCAGTTTGTAAGTAAAATTGAACCTAACCTCGACACTTTGATTTGGTCAACTGCTTTTGGTACCGGTTCGAGTGTTCCTGATATTTCGCCGGATGCTTTCATGGTTGACAATTGCAATTACATTTACATCTCAGGTTGGGGTGGTCTTGGCATCAATGGTTTTGGCGGAACAAATGGCTTACCTATCACTTCCGATGCATTTCAAAGTACAACGGATGGCAATGATTTTTATTTCCTGGTGTTTAATGACAATGTAAACGGCATGATCTACGCAAGCTATTTCGGAAGCCCACAAGCTTACGAACATGTTGACGGAGGAACCAGTCGTTATGACCGCAAGGGGATCATCTACCAGGGCGTTTGTGGCGGATGTGGTGGCTACGATAATTTCCCAACTACCCCGGGTGCATGGTCGAATACCAACAACAGCACTAATTGCAACAATGCTATTATCAAATTTGACTTCCAACTTTCGGGAGTTGTTGTGACAGCAAATGCAACACCGGTTGATACAGGCTGCGCACCATTCACGGTTAATTTTACCTCTACCTGCAATAGTCCTACGTATCACTGGGAATTTGGTGATCCAGCATCGGGTGCAAACAACACTTCCACTCTTCAGGATTTATCGCACACTTTCAATACAGCGGGAACTTATCATGTTATGTTCATTGGTGTGGATTCCACGAAGTGCAATGTTTCGGACACTGCATTTCTGACAATAACCGCTTATCCCCTGCCCCCGGTTAGTCTGGGTCAGGATGTGACGATTTGTGCAGGCTCTCCTTATACATTGAATGCGGGAAACCCCGGAGATTTTTATGCATGGTCAAATGGAGCGAACTCACAAACAATCACTGTAACTGATTCGGGCAGGTATTGGGTGAATGTGAGCACCGGCCATTGCAATACATCCGACACTGTTTTTATTCATAATAGCCCTGCTTTCACTTATTTTGTTCCCAATGTTTTTACACCAAATGGCGATGGTGTCAATGATATTTTCAAAGTTCAGTCGAGCGACCTTACTGATTTTAGCGGCATCATCTTTAATCGCTGGGGAAGGATCGTTTATAAATGGTCGAACCCGGTGGAAGGATGGGATGGAAAAATAAATGAAACGGCAGCATCAGATGGTGTGTATTTCTATATTCTCACCTTTGGGAATGATTGCGGAAGCGTGGAAAAACATGGGACGGTTACGTTGGAAAGGTAAGAATAGTCAATGGTCAATAGTCAGTAGTCAATGGTCAATAGTCAGTAGTCAATGGTCATTAGTCAGTAGTCATTAGTTATTGACGTAAGATAAAATTTATACAGACATTATTCCATCGAATTACGAACAAGATACGAATATACGAAGTACGAAACAATCAGCGTTTTCGCATTTTGTAAATTCATAAAAAAATTGCACTTCGATGGAATAATAAAAGACAGTTATTTTGAAAGTTTCACTCTAGTTAATAAATAAAATCTTACATTTGTTCCCAATTATAAACTATGCATAGCTGGAACCTCAGATATAAAATCAAAATTACAAGAACCTGCCTTTAGTTCTTCATCATCCTCCCCTGCTACCCCAATTGGTGGGTGCATTTCTTTTTTATTTAGTTACAAAATTTCATTTATCATTATTTATAAAATTCTAAAATTTTAAACTATGACAGTAGTAATAAAAGGCGCTGGCCTTACCATCGAAGATTTAGTAAAAGTAGCCCGTAATGGCGAAAAAGTTGAGCTTCACAAAGGAGCTATTGACAGAATAAACACATGCCGCGCGATGCTCGAGAAGAAAATCGAAGCTCACGAGATCATGTACGGAGTGAACACAGGTATCGGCGAATTCTCTGAGATCGTTCTGGACGATGATCAGGTGAAGGATTTTCAGAAATATCTTGTGTATAACCATTCCGCAGGTATTGGTGAGCCTGCACCGGTTGATCATGTTCGTGCAGCTATGTTGCTTCGTGCAAATGTTCATGCTCATGGCAACTCAGGTTGCAGGAGAGAAATCACACAATGTTTGGTTGACATGCTCAACAACAACATCACCCCTATGGTTTGTGTAAAAGGATCAGTTGGTGCTTGTGGCGACCTTGCCCCGATGTCGAACATTGCTCTTTGTATGATGGGTGAAAACACCGTGTTTTATAAAGGTGCATGGGTTCCATCAAAGGAAGCTTTTGAAGATGCAGGCATCCCTATACCGGGTCTGCATGCCCGCGACGGGCTGGCCGCCATCAATGGTTCCAACTTCCTCACAGGTATGAGCGCCCTGATGATCTTCGACACCAACAATTGGCTGAAGCAAGCTGAAATTGCATGCGCCATGTCGCTCGAAGCTTTGAAGGCAAACCTGAAACCTTACGACCCAAGGTTACTTATTGCCCGTGGATTCCCCGGTGGAATAAGGAGCGCTTCATCTATCAACAAGATTTGCCAGAACGGCGACCTTGCATTGAATAAGCTTAAGGTAAAAGTGCAGGATGCTTACTCCATGCGTTCAACTCCTGCTGTTATCGGCTCGGCACACGACCAGTTAAAGTATGCCCGCATGCAGGTGGAAATTGAAATGAACGGCATTGGCGACAATCCTATTTTCTTCCCCGATCAGGGCGTGCAACTTTCAGGAGCCAACTTCCAGGGATCACCGGTTTCGGTGCCTATGGACATGGTGGGCGCTGTGGTTACCATGGTTTCTGTTCTTTCAGAAAGAAGAATGAACAGGTTGAACAACCCCGCTCTGAGCATAGGTTTACCGCCATTCCTCACCAAGGGTGCAGGCATGTTCTCCGGTTTAATGCTCAGCCAATACACTGCCGATATGCAGATCGTTGAACAAAGAATCCTTTCGATGCCGGCAAGCATTCAGTCAATTCCTGCTGCTGCTGACCAGGAAGACTTTGTTTCGATGGGCATGAACACTGCTTTGAAGAATTTCCAGATACTCGACAATGCTTACGGAATTCTCGGTATTGAACTCATGGCTGCCGCACAGGCTCTGGACCTTCGTGAAAAATACGAGACTCCTTATAAGTATGGAGACGGAACAAGAAAGGCTCATGAAGTTATCAGAAAACATGTGGAATATCTCGACATTGACCGTCCGCTTTTCCGCGATCACAACGCAATGAAAGAACTTGTGAAATCGTGCGAGATTTTAACGGAAGTTGAAAAAGTTGTAGGTAGCCTAGAATAAAAATTCAAAGTCTCAAATTCCAAGTCGCAAATTCCAAGTCTCAAATTCCAGGTTCCAAGTCCCAAGAGGGGATCAGCCTTGGAATTTGGGGCTTGGAGCTTGGAATTTATTTTTGGAATTTGGGGCTTGGAATTTGGAATTTTGATAAATTTGTTAATAACTTCACAAAAAATTATTTGCCATTTCTATTTTTACGTTTACATTTGCCCTCAGTTTTAATTTAAAATTAAGGTAACAAGGTTAACAAAAATGGAACAACAAAATGCAGGAATGACAGCCCCTTCAGCAGGAGCCGGCAACAAAGCAAGACCCACATTCCTGACTGTTTTATGTATCATTAGTTTTGTAGGAATTGCATTAACCGTATTGTTTTCGCTTATAAATTTACTTATAAATTCAAGCGGGCTCATGCAGCAAGTCATGCAAAACAACCAGTCTCCAATGGGAACGCTGATTGGCAACCCTGACGAATACTTGTCTGCCCAGCATGTTCGCGAAATTATCAGCCTCGTATCGGGCCTTGTTTGCCTGAGTGGAGTGATCATGATGTGGAGACTTAAAAGGCTGGGATTTTTCATTTATGTCCTTGCCGAACTTTTCCCGCCGGTGTTTGCATTGGTAATGGCAAACAAATCGGGTTACGGAGATTCGCCGATTGCATCTTTTTATGTTGCAATATTGGTAATTTCTCTTATTTTTGCACTCGCATTCGTAGCAATGTATGCGGTAAATCTGAAACACTTTAAGCAAATTATCTAATAACAATCAATCAACAATTAATTAACAACAAAAAAAACAAAAACTATGGAACAACAAAACACAGTACCAGTAGCAGCACCACAAAGGCCAGGATTATTGACAGCTTTGTGTATTTTAACTTTTATTTTCAGCGGATTTATGTGCCTGATGTCCTTAATTGGAATTTTCGCATCAGCATGGATCGGATCATTGATCAGCGACGCTTTGCACACAACAGGTGGTTTAATAGTAAACTATATGGTTGTGTTCATGATCATCAGTCTCCTTTTTTGGTTCGTTTCATTATTTGGAGCAATCAAAATGTTCGGCCTCAAAAAGGTAGGTTTCATTCTTTATGTAATACCTAACGGTATTCTCTTCTTATTCCAGTTAATTGGAATTTTCGCAGCATTTACAGTTGGTGGATTCATTTTCTTCCTTGTAAGCGCTCTTTTCATTATCCTTTACGGAATGAACTTAAAAAACATGAAGTAAGATTTTCACGAATTTTTAAAAAAGCCCCGGGTCATTCCGGGGCTTTTTTTGTGCTTATCAAAAACTGATGCTTTCGCGCCTTAAAATGGCAATATTTGCCTGCTTTTCGAAATTACTGCGCCAACTTGCTATTTTACAGTAATAATAATTGAGGCTTCATGAGTGACAAATGAATTGTCAACGATAACAAATGAATTGTTGATGATGACAAGTCAATTGTTGTCATCAACAAATGACTTGTTGACGATAACAAATGAGTTGTTGATGATGACAAGCCATTTGTTGTCATCAACAAATGGCTTGTTAATGATAACAGGAGGCTTTACGGTGATAACAACCCTTCTGTTATTGTCAACATCAGCCATGTTATCATTAAAAAACGACTTTATTCTGAAGCTTTGAGAATTTTCAATGTCAACGGGACGATTAACATTAGCAATATCTGTATTGCTGTAATTGACATTAGAATATTTATTGAACACAAAGAAGAATGAGACCGCAATGATTAATTATTTTTAAACTATTTATCATTTTTTTGTGAAATTACTTGACTTTTTTAGATAGATGTTTTAATTTTGCACCGTATTTAATAATTAATCTTCATAATCATGGCTAAAAAACTAATCAACAAAATTAGAGTTGAAGTTCCACGAAATAAAGAAGAGGAACTTAAACTTGCAGTTAACATTATTGCCAAAGAACTCGTTATGGGCGCCACATCGCCTATACATGGCATTGATTGGGCCGGCAAGGCAGCAACTGTTACTGATGCAAAAACTCATTTCGACAAATCTGAAGCTTTAAGAAAACAGGCTGAAGAGGAACTGGAGCTTTGCAACATTGCAATGGTTGGCATTGATGATTCAATTAAACAGAGCCGCGACATTCTCAAAGGAATTTATCGTGCAACTCCGCACACTTTGGGCGAATGGGGCTTTGTGGTTAATGAAACACCAAACAAACCAAAGAAAAAAGCACAGTAAGAATTTCCGGTTTGCTAACCTCACTGAGGAGGAAAAGAAATTTATAAACCGGAAGGAATTACGAAAAATAGCCGCATTGATTGATGCGGCTATTTTTTTTGTAAAAATTGAAATGATGAATCCAAGAACTAAGCAATGGGTTGGGAGATCAAAAAAATATTCATTTCGATAATGGCAAATCTGCAATATCTCCACAATTAAGCATCCTTGTTCATATCTGAAATAAAAACCACCTTTTTTATTAAATTATTTGTTAATTAAAAAAAATTATTACATTTGCTACCTGATAATATTGAAACAGATGAGACATGGAAGAATTTTCCAGAAGATTTGTTTACTTGCTGATAATGTACTATTGCAAGCATGATGTATTGTAAACCTTCCGGAAAACTTTAGAATTTATATTTATAGGTTGAGAAGCCTTTGAGCTGAAAATTAATTTACGATTATACTAAAATAGGTTTTAAATCTTAAAAAAATCTATAACTAAATTTTGACATTCACACAGGTTCTGGCATTACAAGTATTTTTAGTATTAAAATTCGCTTATAATGTTTGGTGCGACAAGAGGAACTTTGCTTCCTGTATAAAAGCAAATGCCATGCTGGAAAAGTGAAATAAGTGGCGCAACATACGAGTTGATCAAAAATCAATTCAACTGTAAGCGCCGCCACAAATGAGGTAAAGAACAAAGGTGGTATTGATATGTATTTTTATTGAAATGAAGTTTGTAATTTAATCCCTACTAAAATACCTGCTTATAAAATTCAATGACACTAATATGTAAACAAATTAATCAACCAAAATAAAAACTCTATGAAAAAAATCATTTGTTACCTGCTTACATTTACCTGTTTGATCGCAATCACTATGTGCGGAGTCAATAACAATCCACCGCCAAAAAAGGGAAAGGAAAAAACCGACTCTCTTTTTGAAGTTTTGAAAAAAGCAAATGCGGATACAAATAAAGTAAATACGCTGAATGCTCTTGCTTATGAATATCGAAATACAAATCACGACTCATCACTTTATTTTGCAAAAGAAGCGAAAGCTCTTGCAATGATTTTGCATGATGAATTTGGCATAGCAGATTCCTATTTAAATATTGGCAGGGCAGAAATCAACACTGGCAAAAATGAAGATGGCATAAAGACTACCGATTCGACTCTTAAATTATTTAACCGATTGCTTGTTTCAGATAAAAGCATATCCAAAACAAGAATTCAGAAAAAAATAGCCGATACATATCTATCAAATGGATGCGGTTATCAAAATCTAAAAGATTTTTCCAATGCATTGAAAAGTTTTTCAGCTTCATTAAAAATCTCTGAGGAAATTGGATGTAAAGAAGATGATTATATATCATTAAGAAATACAGCAATTGTTTATTCTAGTAAGAGTGATTTTTCTAATGCAGTGAAATATTATTCTGCATCATTAAAAATAGCTCAAGAAATGGAGGATTCCACACGTATAGCTGGATCGTATTTGGGTCTTGGAACTCAATATCTCAGTCTGGGAAATTATCCGGAAGCACTAAATAATTGGAACAACGCATTAAAAACGTACAAAGAAACAGGAGATAAAAAAGGCATTTCTAACGTTTACAATGCTATTGGATATGTATATACTAGTCAGGGAAATTACCCTGAAGCATTGAAGAATGAATTAAACGCCTTAAAAATCAAAGAAGAAATCGGAGATAAAAAGAGCTTCTCTTCCACATACAACAATATTGGAAATGTATATTTATTGCTAAAAGAATACTCCAAAGCTTTGGAGTATTATTCGGCTTCATTAAAAATCAGTGAAGAGAGCGGGGATAAAGATATTTCAGCCAATATTTATTGCGACCTTGGCGTTATTAATTTTAATCAGAATAAATTTCCTGAAGCCTTAATGAATTTCACGAAATCATTAGATATCTACAAGGAAACTAAATATAAAAGTGGCATCGCTATTGATTTAGAAAACATCGGAAACGTTTACTATAGGCAAAAAAAATATCCCGAAGCATTGAAAAATCAGTTAGCTTCAATGGAATTAAGAAAGGAAACCGGTGAAATGAAGGGTCTTGCTCATACATACAACAATATTGGAGAGACTTATTATGATATGCGAAGCTTTGACAAAGCAAATGAATTTTTAAATAAAGGTTTATTGCTTTCAAAGGATATAGGAAGTTTTCAAGACCTTATTGATAGTTATGCTTTTTTAACTACTTTGGATAGCACAAAAGGTGACTTTAAGAAAGCATTTGAAGATTATAAAATGTCCATCGTTTACACTGATAGCATTAACAATGAGGATAACACCAAAAAATTAGTACAAACCCAGATGCAATACGATTTCGACAAGAAAGAAGCAGCCACAAAAGCAGAGCAGGATAAGAAAGATGCTCTGTCCGAAGCGGATTTGCAAAAGCAGAAAGCGCTTCGAAATATTTTCCTTGGTGGTTTTGCCGTAGTATTGCTTTTTGCTGTGGTTTTCTTTATGCAACGCCGCAGGATAAGCAAAGAAAAGAAACGCAGTGATGATTTATTGTTGAATATTCTTCCTGCCGAAGTTGCCGAAGAACTCAAAGAAAAAGGAAGTGCCGATGCAAAACAATTTGATGATGTGACGGTGATGTTCACAGATTTCAAAGGCTTCACGCAGATTTCAGAAAAGCTAACACCTGCCGAACTTGTTGCTGAGATTCACACCTGCTTCAAAGCATTCGACAACATTATTGGCAAACACAATATAGAAAAGATAAAAACGATTGGCGACAGTTATATGTGTGCCGGAGGATTGCCTGTTGCCAATAAAACCAACGCAAACGATGTGGTGGATGCTGCATTGGAGATATCACAATTCATGCTTAAATATTTGGAGCAAAGAAAGAGTGACGGCAAAGAGCCTTTTGAAATAAGAATTGGTGTACACACAGGACCGGTTGTTGCCGGAATAGTCGGTGTGAAAAAATTCGCTTATGATATTTGGGGCGACACC
>CAISZK010000441.1 GCA_903889915.1 uncultured Bacteroidota bacterium | reverse complement strand
CTTTAAACTCCCGTTGGGGGAAAGGGGGTGGTGTGTTCGGCTACTATCAAAAGTCTCCTAAACTTAAAAATATCATCCTATTTTTAGCTCACAATGTCATAAAAAAGTTTTGTACTTTTGTTTGCGACTTTTGGGTATGAATCTTTTATCAGGGAAATAAATGGAGTACTACTTTGCTTGTCTATTTCTGCCAGTGTTGTTCCTGGCTAAAGTTATTTATTGTGCCACTATACTCAAACCTTTAAATTAGCATTTGAGTATTTTCCATTATAAAAAATGTCTGAAAGGCACAAGTATCCTTTCAAAAGTCCTTTGAATAAGTGCCCTGTTTTTCCACTTTTCATAATTAAAAGGGATGCAATCTTTGATGGTTTCGCAGATGTGGTCTTTCAACAGGTTTACAATCCTCTTTTCTTTTCCACACAGATTTATCTCGTGCATATAGCGAAAACTGCGGTAGTCGAAATTTGAAGAGCCTATAATAAATGAGGAGTTGTCAACAAGAAAAACTTTCGAGTGCAGGTTACGTGGACAATAAAACAAAATTTCAATTTTACCTTCATACATCTCGCCCATATACCTGTTGCGAAGCACATCCACCATGTTTACATCTGAATGTTGTGGAGAAATAATTTTTACCGTAACACCCCTCTGTGCAGCATCAATAAGTGCTTTGCGCATAAAAGAACCGGGAAGGAAGTAAGGCGTTTCAATGATGATTTCCTTTTTTGCATTTCGTATCAACTCCAGATATTTTTTTCTTGATGGCTGAAAAACTGTTGCCGGAACATCGCGCAGAATCTCGAATCCTTCGTAGAATAGAGACTTTGAAGCAGCGATCTTATCGTAAATAAATTTGTTGTAGATCTTGCAACTTTCAAGATATGCTTCTTTGAAAACCGTAGTAATATCGCCATAGAGTCGCAGAGATGACTCGCGCCAATTGATGGCATAAGCAGCAATGTTTGCTGAACTGATATAGGTCACAACATCGTCAATCATGATAATTTTCCTGTGATTGCGGCGGTGGTTTTTTGTGAATGAATCAATATTCAGCCGCATCTTTTTGAAGAATTTTACTTCTGCTCCGTGACTGATCATTTCAGCAAAAAAACTTTCTGAAACGTATGCTCCCCACGAATCAATCATCAGCTTTATTTTAACTCCCTGTTTGGATTTTTTAGTGAGTTCATCACGAAATTTTATTCCGATCTGGTCATTGCCGTATTTGTAAGTCTCAATATAAATATACTTTTCGGCAAGAGCAATATCATCAAGCATTGCATTGTAAATACGCAATGGGTCATCATAGAAGCGATATTGTGGTACTTTTGAAAAGGGCATAATGACAAACTATTTTTTTTAATAATTTGGTTAAACGAAATTATAGTAATTTTGATACAATTTCAAATAAATTTATTTTTTAGAAAATTATGATAAAATCAATGACCGGTTACGGCAAGGCTGTTGCTGAGTTTGAAGGCAGAAAACTGTGTGTTGAAATCCGCACACTCAACAGCAAACAACTGGACACAAATGCCCGCATCAGTAAGCTGTTTAAAGAAAAAGAATCTGAAATCCGTTCCATTATTTCGAAAGAACTTGAACGTGGGAAAATTGATATTTCAATTTATTTTGAAAACGATGAAGCTGGATCGGAGCTAACGATTAACAGGAATCTGCTAATAAAATATTACGAAGAATTGAAAGCCATTTCAAATGAAGCAAAGAATGATTTTCCAACCGATCATTTTGCACTTGCAATGCGTATGCCTGATGTGCTAACTTCGGGCACTCAGAACTTGTCGGATGAGGAATGGAAGAACCTGACAATTGTTTTGAATGAAGCACTCAAACTGGTTAATGAATTTCGTTTACACGAAGGCGAAATTCTTGGTAACGATGCATCGAAGAGAATTAAAATGATCCTTCAACTGTTGGAAAATGCTGAACCTTTCGAGAAACAAAGGATGATCACCATTAAAGAAAGAATTCAAAAAAACCTTGATGAGTTGATAGGCGTAGATAAAGGTGACAAGAACCGTTTTGAAGAAGAGATGATTTATTACCTTGAAAAAATTGATATCACGGAGGAAAAAATAAGACTGAAAAAACACTGCGATTATTTTATTGAGACCATGCAACAGCCCGAAGCAAACGGACGTAAGCTGGCATTCGTTTCACAGGAAATAGGCAGAGAGATCAACACTCTTGGCTCGAAGGCCAATGATGCGGATATTCAAAAACTCGTCATTCAGATGAAAGATGAACTGGAAAAAATAAAAGAACAACTGTTGAACATACTGTGAAATTTGTTGTTTTAGCTAGTTGCTGTTGTGTTGTTCAAAGTTTAATGTTCAAAGTTCAAGTTATAGTTGTTCAAATCAAAAATCCCAAATCAAAAATTATTAATGGAATCCGGTAAGCTAATCATCTTCTCAGCCCCAAGTGGAGCAGGAAAAACAAGTATCGTTCGTCAACTTCTAGGAAGTAGGACTGATTTGGAATTTTCAATTTCTGTATGCAGTCGCGCAAAGAGGGAAAACGAAAAGGACGGAGTAGATTATTATTTTATAACAGCAGAAGAATTCAGGAACAAAATAAGTAATGATGAATTTCTGGAATGGGAAGAAGTTTATGAAGATCATTTTTATGGAACATTAAAGTCAGAAGTCAGCAGAATATGGGCAAAGGGTAAGCATGTGATTTTTGATGTAGATGTAGTGGGAGGTTTAAATATTAAAAAGTATGGTCGGGAAAAAGCACTGGCGATTTTTGTGATGATTCCCACTTTTCAAGAACTTGAAGCGAGGTTAAAAAATCGCTCTACAGAAACTCCGGAAACGCTTAAAAAAAGAACTGATAAAGCAAAGCACGAATTGACTTTTGCTGATAAATTTGACAAGATAATCATGAATGATGATCTTGCAAATGCTGTTGAAGAAGCAAACAGGATAGTAGAAGAATTTCTGTCAAAATAAATCTGTGAAAACTATGAGCAATAAAGCAAAAACCGGCTTATACTTTGGTTCATTCAATCCCATCCACTGCGGTCATCTGATGATTGCAAGCTATATGCTTGAATTTTCAGACCTGAAAAATATTTGGTTTGTAATTTCTCCTCAAAATCCATTAAAAGAAAAATCATCACTGCTCAACGATTACCATCGCCTTGCCCTGGTAAATGTTGCTATTGCTGACGACACACGTTTCAAATCCTGCGACATTGAATTCAAATTACCACAGCCTTCATACACCATCAATACTTTGACTTTTTTAAAAGGAAAATATCCTCAAAAAGAATTCTCACTTATTATGGGTGCTGACAATTTGGAAAATTTACACAAATGGAAAGAATACGAAAAAATTCTCGAATCAAACAGCATCAATGTTTATCCCCGTCCGGGTTCAGATGGAGGAGATTTTAAAAACCACCCCAACGTTCATTGGGTAAGCGCTCCTTTACTTGAAATATCTTCAAGTTTTATTCGTGCAGCAATTAAGGAAAAGAAAAACATGAGTTATTTCCTGACTGAAAAAGTTTATCAGTATGTTCAGGAAATGCATTTTTATGAGAAATAGTTTTCACTCTTGTGATAACACTGAGTGTTTGCTGCCTGATTGTGCCTGAAGTTTGGCCGGTTAAATAATCACTTCAATAAGTTTTTAAATATTCCATTTAATAGTTCTAAAAAAAATTCATAATTTTACACCCAAATTAACTACATCTGTTTTATGAAGAAAGAAAAACAAATTTTGGTTGCAATAGACTTTTCTAAATGCTCCATAAAAGCTCTTGAATTTGCAATCTGCATTGCTAATGATATAAATGCAAATGTGCTGATGGTTCATGTTGACAAAGAAATAAGTTCAGAATCTTTGTTTAGTAAAAGAGGCAATGAACACACTGAAAAGATCCTGTCATCACTTGAAAAACTTACTGCTAAATATCAGCCATCGCTTTTACAGGGTAAACTTGAGTATAAGATCAGAAAAGGCAAAGTCCATATTGAAATTGCCAACCAGGCAAAATACAGCGATGCTTATCTCCTCGTAACTGGAGCGCATGGTGTTTCAGGATTTGAAGAGTTCTGGATTGGCAGCAATGCTTTCCGCCTTGTTACTTCAGTTCCGTGTCCAATTATCACAATAAGGGAAAGTTTTATCTGGAAACAAAAGCATATTACCAATATAGTTCTGCCAATTGACAGCACAATAGAAACCCGTCAAAAAGTGCCTATCGCAACTGAATTAGCAAAATGTTTCAATGCAAAAGTTCATGTTCTTGGTGTTTATTCTTCAAGCCTGAAAGATATGAAAAGCCTTGTTGATGCCTACACAAAACAGACTGTGGAGTATATCGAGAATGAAGGTGTGAAGTGTGACGTGGTTTTCAAGTTCTGTGAAAACATTACTGAAGCCAGCCTTGAATATGCTACTGAAGTTTCAGCAGAGCTTATTGCTATCATGACAGAGCAGGAGAAAAGCGCTAAAAATATTTGGCTGGGACCTTATGCACAACAAATGGTCAATCATTCACCATTGCCGGTTTTAACTATTCGTTCAAAAAACTTCTATGATATTCTTGCAAAAAAAGATTAAAGCTCTTCGGAAAAGCTATACTGTTTTACTGGCTTTTCTTTTTGTGTGTAATGTTTCATTAATTGCACAGAAAAAAGGGAAGGTTGAAATTATTGTTCAGGATTCCCGAATTACAACACTGGTTGAGAAACATATTGCATTCAACGAAAGCCGTGGTTGTATCAATGGTTTCAGGATTCAGATATTTTTTGATTCCGGGAATAATTCAAAAAGTAATGCAGTTTCAACCTTGTCAGTTTTCAAAGCCAAACATCCTGAAGTTGGCGCATACCTGTCGTTTCAGGAACCTAATTACAAAGTTAGGGTAGGCGATTACAGGACCAGGATGGATGCGCAGAGATTCCTGCATAAAATTACAGATGATATACCAAATGCGTTTATCGTCAAGGACAATGCAATTAATTATCCATGTCTTGAAGATGAAAAAGAAAAGGATGAGGAATAAAAAAAATTCATAAGTCAATTGTCATTAGTTAATGGTAATGATATTTGTAACTGCTTTAAAAAATGTTAAATTAAATGTTCTTGCATTCAAATTTCATTACTTTTGCGTTCACTTAAATTGAAATTATACTTGTTTAAAATATTAATCGTATGAAAAAAATTACTTTATTATTCAGCTTATTGTTTATAGCAGCTGTTTCCTTTTCACAGGTTACACTGACTTATTCAGACAATGCTTTAACTTATGGCGACTCGGTTGCTTCGAAGGAAATTCAATACGTATCCCCTGGTTTAGCAGGGCCAAACCAAATGTGGGATTTTTCCAAAATCAGTTTCACAGGAACCAACTTGTCAAGCCACGTGAACAATTCAACTGCATCACCATCCAAATACATGGGAGATTATAACTTGGTTTTTGATGAGAGCGGATATGTGTATTATAATAACCTTAGCAGGACTGATCTCGAAGAAAATGGTTACACCACAAAAAATCTTTCTCTCACTTATTCCAAACCTTTAATAAAAATGAAGTATCCATTTTCTTTTGGAGACAGTTTTACCCAGAATTTTGCAGGTGTTGCTTTTTTTATGAACACCACTCCTACTGATTTTAGCGGGAATTATACAGTAACTGCTGATGCTTATGGTACTCTCATATTACCTGATAAAAATATCAAAAACACACTGCGTGTAAAAAGTGTAAAAAAAGCTGTTGAAATTGGTCCTTGCAATGCTACCGATGTAACGATCACCCGTTTTTTTTGGTATGCACCAGGTTACAGATACCCTGTATTTGTTCTTATCAATAAAAAATATCAAACCACCGGACAAGATTCTGTGGTAACCAAAACCGGCTATGTTAGTATGCAAACAGGATTGTGGAATAATACAACAGCAGGAATTACTGATCCTAACACTGATGACAATTCAGATTTTACAGTTCTTTCATACCCGAATCCTTTCTCCGATAATCTTAGTTATAGCTATTTCTTAAGGAAGAACATGCCTGTAAAGATTGAATTGTTTGATGTAGCCGGTAAATACAATGTGAATCTTACCGATGATCTTTCACAGACTGAAGGCATACACACAGGCACACTCGATGCTACAACTCTTGGTTTAACTCCCGGAGTATATTACCTGAGATTTACTTTTGATAAAAAAGTTGTTGTCAGCAAAGTTGTAAAAATATAGGTTAAACTAAATAGACTTTTAACAAAAAAGGTATGATTTTCATACCTCTTTTGTTTGCATAAAGAAGCCCGCAAGAATTCTATTGCGGGCTTCTTTTATTAATTGACTGCTGACTATTGACTATTGACTAATGACAATCAATACTGCGTAGCAAATTTAGTACCTGTTCAGACAATTCAAATCCCCAAATGCGATCTTTAATCTTTCCACAAGAGTCTTTTCTCCTTCTCGCAGCCATGCACGGGGATCATAAAACTTTTTATTTGGCTTATCTTCTCCGTCAGGATTGCCGATCTGTCCCTGCAGATAACCTTCATTCTTTTTATAGAATTTAAGAACACCGCTCCAGAAAGCCCATTGTGTGTCGGTATCAATATTCATTTTTATCACACCATAAGAGATAGCTTCCCTGATTTCTTCCTGAGTAGAACCTGAACCACCATGGAAAACCAAATTAACTGGCTTTGGTGTTGTGTTGAATTTGTTCTGGATAAAATCCTGTGAGTTCTTCAATATTTTTGGGTGCAGATGGACATTACCCGGTTTATACACTCCATGAACATTGCCGAATGATGCTGCAATTGTAAAGTCAGGGCTGACACTCATCAGGGTTTGATAAGCAAGCGCCACATGCTCGGGCTGTGTGTAGAGTTTGGCATTGTCAATACCTGTATTGTCAACACCATCTTCTTCACCACCTGTAACACCGAGTTCAATTTCAAGGGTCATTCCTATTTTGCTCATGCGTTCAAGATAACGCTTGCATATTTCGATATTTTCTTCCAGCGGTTCTTCCGATAGGTCCAGCATGTGCGAACTGTAAAGGGGTTTGCCATACTTTGCAAAATGTTTTTCGCCTGCATCCAGCAAACCATCAATCCATGGAAGAAGTTTTTTTGCAGCATGGTCAGTATGGACGATCACCGGAATTCCATACAATTCAGCAACACGGTGAATATGTTCAGCGCCTGAAATGGCTCCTGCTATAGCACCTCTTTCATTTTCGTTCGAGATACCTTTGCCTGCATAGAACAAAGCACCACCATTTGAAAACTGAATGATCACTGGTGAATTTACTGTTTTTGCAGCTTCAAGAACACCATTCACTGATCCGGTGCTGACAACATTCACAGCAGGCATTGCAAATTCATTGGCCTTTGCAATGCTGAATATTTGCTGTAATTCCTTGCCGGAAACCACACCCGGAGCTATTTTATCTGATATTTTTTCTGTCATAATTTTCGATTTTAAAGTTTTTAAGATGACCCCAAAATTAATTATTTAAGCTTGTAAATGAAATTTTTCAGAAAAGAAAAAATAGGAGTCCCTGAATAAGTATCAATTGAATATTTAGTGTCTGCACGAAAACTGCTATTTAAGGAAAATGTCTTATGATTCAAACAATACAAAACAAACTTTTCCAAAGTGAAGAAAACTTTGGAAAAGTAACCCGCCATCAAAAATGGTAGTTTCTGTGCAAGCACTATTTAAGGGCATCAGAAATATTAACGCGAGGTTTGTGCAAAAAGATAATCGCCAAAGGTGCGTAGTATGCAAGGATTGTATCAAATCATTTTGATCTTTTCTAATTGATTTTAATGTTGGGGGAATAAAAAGTCTTAACAATTGTCAATCCAATTGTAAAAATGAATTAACATTCCTGAAAACATTGAAGTTGAATAACTCTCAGGGTTTGCCATGAAGAGCTATATTTATTCACGCTTTCATTTAGTACTTTTGTATTGAATTAATTCAGTACTCTAAAAAATGATAATTATGAAAACAAATGAAATATTCGATAGACTATGGATGGACTACATTCATAAAAATCCATACGTAAAAAAAGTGTATGATCTTTTCATCAGCGAAGGAGAAACTGTAATGAATGATCATATTGCTTTCCGTACTTACAATGACCCTCGGATCAATATTGATGTACTATCAAAGATATTTGTCGAAGCAGGTTACGAAGAAAAAGGTCAATACACTTTTGAGCAAAAACATCTGTTTGCAAAACATTTCGAACATAAAACAGTTGATGGTTTGCCGCGGGTTTTCATCAGTGAATTGAAGGTGGAAGATTTCAGTCAATTTTTAAAAGATAATGTAAAAGCAATTGTTGATGAAATCCCTTCTGAATTGTTGCACTCGGAAGAACTCATTTTTTCGGGCAATCAATGGGGAGCTCCTTCGTACGATATTTATGAGAAACTCCGCGTGGAATCAGAGTATGCCGCATGGTTCTATGTGAACGGATTTACAGCAAATCATTTTACTGTAAATGTAAATGCACTTAAAAAATTTGACACTTTGCAAAAGGTAAATGAATTTCTGAAGAAAAATGGATTTATGATTAATGATGCAGGCGGTGAAATACAGGGAACACCTGAAGAGTTGCTTGAACAGTCAAGCACCAAAGCAGGCATTGCCCCCATAAATTTTATTGAAGGAATGTTTGAAGTGACCAACTGTTATTATGAGTTTGCAAAGCGTTATCCCGATAAGGATGGTAAGCTTTATTCCGGTTTCATTGCAAAGTCAGCTGATAAGATCTTTCAAAGCACAGATCTTTATAAGAAAGGATAGGGTAAATGGGAATAGGGTATAAAGAATGAGAAGGGAAAAAGCTACCTCTCCTTCTCACTATACCCTATATCTCTATAACCCGATATTCTCACCTAGCAAAAATTGTTTAATTTTGAACCATAACAGAATTGAATGATTATGCCATTAATTGACGGCCTTCCTGAATTACAGAAATCCCTTGAAGGTGATTTATATTTTGACAATGCAAGCAGGTTGATGTATTCAACAGATGCTTCAGCTTACAGGCAAACTCCATTGGCAGTTGCCAGACCTAAGAATACCGACGATATTAAAAAGATCATCGCTTTTGCAGCAGCAAATAAAATATCAGTGATACCGCGAACAGCAGGTACTTCACTGGCCGGACAAGTAGTAGGAGGAGGAATCGTTGCTGATGTTTCGAAATACATGACTCAGGTGATAGAGATCAATGAAAAGGAACATTGGGTGCGTGTTCAACCCGGTGTCATTCCTGATGAATTGAATAAAATGCTGGAATCTAAAGGACTTTTCTTTGGTCCTGAAACTTCCACATCTTCACGATGTATGATAGGTGGAATGGTTGGCAATAATTCCTGTGGGGCTCATTCATTAATTTATGGAAGCACCCGCGACCACACCATTGCTGTGAAAGCTATTTTAAGTGATGGTAGTGAAGCTGAATTCTATCCTCTGACCGGTGATGAGTTTCAGAATAAATTAAAGGGTGATGCTCTTGAAAACAAGCTATACCGCAATATTCACCAAATTTTAAGTGATGGATTGAATCAGGAGGAAATTCTAAAACAATATCCTGACAAATCTCTTGAGCGCAGAAACACCGGTTATGCAATAGATCTCCTTCTGGACTGTCAACCATTTACCACAGATGGTGTACCTTTCAATTTTTGCAAACTGATCACCGGTTCCGAAGGCACACTCGCTTTTATCACTGAAATAAAACTGAATCTTGTTCCTTTGCCTCCTAAGGAAAAAGCATTGGTTTGTGTTCATCTGAACAGCGTGAAAGAAGCCTTACAGGCTAACCTCATTGCCTTAAAACATAAACCGGTTTCTGTGGAGTTGATGGATAAGGCCATCATGGACCTGACAAAAGAGAACATCACACAGAGCAAAAATCGTTTCTTTCTGAAGGGTGATCCGGGAGCTATACTGATCGTTGAATTTGCCGAAGAGCAAAAGGATACTATTACAACCAAAGCTGCAGCCATGATCAATGATCTTCGTATTGCCGGCTATGGTTTTCATTTCCCCATTGTCACCGGCAGCGATATCAAAAAGGTTTGGGATCTGCGCAAAGCCGGACTTGGCATTCTTTCAAATTATCCCGGCGACAGCAAACCTGTTTCGCTTATAGAGGATACTGCTGTTAACCCTCAACTGTTGCCCGACTATATCAGTGATATTGATGCCATGCTTACCGGTTTTGGCCTTAGCACAGTTTACTACGCACACATTGCAACTGGAGAACTGCACATCAAACCTGTGTTGAATCTCAAGGATGAAAAAGATGTTGAAACTTTTCGCTCAGTTGCATTGGAAACCGCTAAGATCGTTAAGAAATACAAGGGCTCTTTAAGCGGTGAACATGGCGATGGCAGATTGAGAGGTGAGTTTATCCCACTCATGATAGGCCAACATAATTACGGACTTTTAAAACAGATAAAAAAAACCTGGGACCCGGATAATATTTTCAACCCCGGAAAAATAACCGATACTCCCCGCATGAACACCAGCCTGCGTTATGAAAAAGGGACTTCTGTAAGGGAAATTCAAACAATATTTGATTTTTCAAATGACCGTGGAATTCTCAGGGCTATCGAGAAGTGTAATGGCTCGGCTGACTGTCGCAAATCAGAGATCATCGGAGGTACCATGTGCCCGAGTTATATGGCTACAAAAGATGAAACGCATTCCACCCGTGCAAGGGCCAATATCCTGAGGGAATTTCTTACCAATTCGCCCGGTAACAATCCTTTTGATCACAAAGAAATTTATGCAGTAATGGACCTTTGTTTATCTTGCAAAGGCTGCAAATCCGAATGTCCTTCAAATGTTGACATCACCAAATATAAAGCTGAGTTTTTGCAGCATTATTATGATGAGCACGGCATTCCTTTTCGTACAAGGATCATTGCAAACTTTCCCGGAATTAACAGCCTTGGCGCTTCAATGCCTGCTGTGTTTAATTTTTTCACGAAGAACAAATTTTTTTCAGGTATCGCAAAAAACATCATGGGCTTTGCTCCGAAACGTGGCATTCCTGCTGTGTACAAATTCACTCTCCGGCGCTGGTTTAAAAAGTTTGTGTTAACCACAGATCAAAGCAAACTGACAAAAGGAACCGTGTATTTATTTGCTGATGAATTTACCGATTACAATGACACCGAAATTGGAATCAAAGCAATAAGTTTACTCACCAGGCTTGGATACAAAGTGGAATTACCGCACCATATTCAGAGCGGCAGAACATATTTGTCAAAAGGTTTGTTGCGAAAAGCAAAGCAAATTGCAAATAAAAATGTTACGTTACTCAAGGAAATTGTTGACCAAAAATCACCACTTCTTGGGATAGAACCATCCTGCATACTTGCATTCCGTGATGAATATACGGAGCTTGTTGATCAGGAACTAAAGGAAGCTTCGCTGAAAATTGCAGCCTCCGCTTTTATGATTGACGAGTTTATAGCTGCGGAATTTGATCGGGGTAATATCAGCAATGATCTGTTTTCAAAAGAAAACAAAAGCATCAGGTTGCATGGTCATTGTCATCAAAAATCGCTTGCTTCCACTGCGCCTACAAAGAAAATGCTTGAGATCCCGGCCAACTATAAAGTTGATGAAATCAAGTCGGGTTGTTGTGGAATGGCAGGAGCTTTCGGATACGAAAAGGAGCATTATGAGGTCTCAATGAAAGTTGGTGAGCTGGTACTTTTCCCTGAAGTTAGAAAGACTTCTTCTGACATACTGATCGCAGCTCCGGGCACAAGTTGCCGGCAGCAGATACTTGATGGCACAGGAAGAAAGGCGTTTCACCCGGTGGAGATTTTATTTGACGCATTACAGTAAATTAAAAAATGAGTATGGTATAAATTATTCTTAAACCTCAACCCCCGTCTCCTTCTCCTAAAAGAGAAGGGGTGACTGAACTAGCAACGGAATTGCTATAAAAAGAGGAAACTCCCTCTCCTTTAGGAGAGGGTAGGGGTGAGGTAAAAAAACAAAAATAGCCTCAACCCTTGTCACCTATTCCTAAAAGAGAATGGGATGACTGAAATGGCAACAGAATTGCTATGAAAAAAGGAAGTTCCTTTTCCTTTAGAAGAGGGTTAGGGGGAGGTAAAATAAATTATGAACGATCACCCGTCATATCGTCCCCTTATTTCATCAGTTCTGAAAATAAAGAACATGGTATGCAATTGCTGTATCCGTGTGCTCAGAGAGGATTTTGAAAAAGCAGGAATGATAGTCGAGAAGATCAGGCTGGGTGAAGCCATCGTAAGTTTCGATCCTGAAAAAATAAACTTCAACCAGATCGAGAAGATCATCAAAGACGATGGTTTTGAACTGATCATTGACAAGGAAAAACTGATGGTCGAACAGATCAAACTTGCTGTGATCGAGCTTATCCATTACTATAACAATGCCAACTCTCTTATCCGCAACAGCGATTACCTTATTGAAAAGTTGGGCCATTCTTACCAATACCTGTCCTCCATATTTTCGAAGCATGAAAACATTACCCTCGAAAAATACATCATCCTTCAAAAGATTGAAAAAGCCAAGGAACTTCTCGAATTTGAGAATTACACTTTGAGTGAAATATCATACATGATGGGCTACAGCAGCGTGCAGTATCTTTCAAATCAGTTTAAACAAATTACAGGAGTCTCTGTTTCGGACTATCGAAAAGGAAAGGAAAAGAGGACAAATGCATTGAATGATTTGTATTAGAAAATTGCTAAGACATTGGGTCTGCTGAACACTAGAAAACACCTAAACCGAAAGGAAAAAATGCAGAAGGTGCACCTTTAAATGCAAAGGAATATGCATGAGCAACAGAAAATTCTTACATCTAAGACATAGTATGTTAGCCCAAAACAATTAGTAATCGAAGGATTTGAGACTTAATTTGAATGGCATTTGGACACAGCGATCAGGTGGGTCTTGTAGGCTGAGTTGATGCCCTGGTATGAATCTGCAATGTGTACTTGAAAGATATTGGAACAAGCCAGACAAGACGCGAGCTGTTAAATCTAAGAATAATGATTGGCGCACTAATCATAAAAGATGTGAGGGGATCTGGACGATCAGTAAACGTTAAAAACAAGTTGTTCTTGTTTATTGTGATTCAAGATTGTTTGTAATAATAGGGTTCGAAAGTTGCAAATTATTGAATAGTACATTGGAGAAATATATTATGATAGATATATTTTGGTTGGAACTACAAACTTTTTTCACGGGACTCCAAAAATCATTATCAGAGGTCCATAATAAATTTATGGAATTCCGAAAATTCCTCATAGGCTTCCGTGAAAAATTCACGGGGTCCCGAAAATTATTCACGGGGTCCCGAAAATCTCTCACTTGTATCCGTGAATTTCGCACGGGGTCCCGTGAATGTCTCACTTGTATCCGTGAATTTCGTACGGGGTCCCGTGAATGTCTCACTTGTATCCGTGAATTTCGCACGGGGTCCCGTGAATGTCTCACTTGTATCCGTGAATTTCGTACGGGGTCCCGTGAAAAAAATTAACCTCATAGTCAATGGCTTATCACCTTGAAATTTCTTTCTATTTGAGTGTGATTATTTATCAGAGACTACAATAAACAATTTTCCTAAGCTTAAATGCATACCATATTTAGACTTCATACGTCAATTAAACAAATGAAGAATCAATGCTCTCCATGATGTCCATAATATCCATGACCGTCATGATATCCATGATAATCATGGTAGCCATGATATTCACGATGCCTGTCCCCACCATAGCCTGGGCCACAGCATGGATAAAAACATGAAGTTAAAAGTGTGAGACATGACAGCAAAACAAGTGCAAGAAAAGTTTTGAATAATTTATGTGAACCGGCATTTCTCACCATCTTTTTGATCCTTGCATGTCGTTGAGAAAAATTATTATTTGCTTTCATAATGTTTTTTGTTTGTTTCATTTTCTTAGATACAAAAATAAACCAATTTGCTCCGGAATGTATGTCGCATTCTCGTTAAAATGGTTATATCATTTCACTTCTACAAACAATAATCATGCCTAAAACTGACAGGTAAATGAAGTGGCTGAGGTTGGATACTGAATGAATAATCCGAGAACAAGTTTCAAGCTAAGTCTATTTTATGATAGAGGTTTATAAAGAATAATGTCACTTCCAATTTCCTTTAACCTTTATAGTATTTGATATTTTAAAATGTTCTAAAAAAGTTTACGCGGTGTGGTGGCAATAAAATCTTTTAAGTAGTAGGGTTCAAAGTATGCCACGTCTTCGAACTCATGATTCTGAAACTTG
>CAISZK010000440.1 GCA_903889915.1 uncultured Bacteroidota bacterium | reverse complement strand
CTAAAGTGTCTAAAGTGTGCTAAAGTGTACTAGAGTGTCTAAAGTTAGTGGAGCTGCCCCAACTTTAGACACTTTAGACACTTCGAACTTTAGTGCACTTTCTATTGAAATCCCATTTTATTAAAATAAAAAACCGTCCGTTTGGTTTTGTCTTTTGTTTTGTTTTTTATCCTTTCGTAACCGTAAGAGATGAAATAACTGCCATACCAGTATTCCATATCGCTGTTATAGTCACCCAGCACTTTGTCGTTGTCGTAATTTGTTTCAATCTTGGTTTCCTGCTTGCCTTCAATCACCTCGTTATTCCTGATGATCTTCGATGCAATATTTCCTGCATAACTATAAGTAAGAATAATATCCTGTCCATCCAGCAGCACTTTCACGCGTTCATGCAGGTTGAAAGTAAGAATATTCATGATCTCAAAACTATTGTCCCAAAGTAGTTCTCCTTCGCTATCGAAACAGGCAACAACTGCATTGGTGTAGCGGTATCCATCAAAAATCGTTATAGTGGTGGTGGTTGGAACACCATGTGAATCCCATGAAGTTTGTGTATATGAATGGTATTCCGGGTAATAAGCCTCAGCGATCATGATGTAATTGGAATCTTTTTTTATGATGTTATGAACAAGCAACTGGTAGTTGAACGACATTTCACCTCCTTTTGCTTCAAGCTTTTTCTCCTTTTTCATTATTTTTTCCGTGCGGTGAGCGCTGAGATATGAATAGAAACCCGGGAATTTAGAGAAGTTATAAAACTTAATAAATTTCTGCTCGTCGTTCACCACCTTGGTAAAATAAATGCCTGTCGAACTTTCCGAAGTGCCCGCAAAAGCCGGGTTTGCCATATTGCCGCTGGTATAGTTGTTATAAGTTCCGATAATGATCTTGTCGCTTTCGCTCAACGAAACCACCTTGGCAGTGTTCAATTTCCTTTTCGGATTGTTTGTCAAAAGTTTTAAAGAACTCACTTTCGACCCGCCGGTGTTGAATTTATCAATATACATGGCGTTCGTGTTGCGCGGAATATGGTTCTTGATACTTGTAACAAAAAGGCTATCCTTGGTGTCAACTGCGAGGCTTTCAACATAGGCCTGCTCTTTGAAAAGGTCGGTGATCATCTTCGAGTTGCCATAGTTCATGTCATATTGAAAAAGAAAAGGCTTTATTCTGACAATTGTAAAACCGGTAAAAAAAGGAATGCAGGTCATGTTAAAACACATCTGCAAACAATTGGTGCCGCCGCTGGGAAGTGTGCGCCCCGACAGCATAGCAACGCCATTCAGCACCTTGAATCCATTCACCACACACCCAACCGGGATAGAGGAATTATAGGTGGTTATTGCCAGAGAGTCAACATCCACTTTCAATATCTGGAAACTCCCCCTGGCATTCATTGTTCCGTTTTCAAGATAAAGGTAGAGATACCTGTTGGTGTAGTCGAAAAAACGGAAACTAAGGTTTCTTAAAACCGCCTGTTCCTTCGACCACATTTCCTTAAAATTGGTATCGTACAGGGTGAAATACCATTTATTGTTTTTCTTGTCGGAATACTCGTTGCTTTGGCAAAAAACAATTACTCCTTTTTTCCCGAAAGGGATGATCTTGTAATTATCCGCCTGCGATTTGGCCTCGATCTCCACACGCAGTGGTTTCTGTGTCATTCCGGCAAGTGCGAATAGCGCAAGCATGCTGATGATGATGATTTTTTTCATGGGTTTGGATTTGGTGAATTAAATGTTTGTTTTTAGGTACACTGTTTTAAATTTTTATAAATATTAATCATTGTTGTCCAGTTAATTTTTTATGTCGTCACTACGTGACTTAAACACCTTCACATTTTTATTACTACAAAGATTACATCCCTCTGGGATTGCCCTCCGCTGCGGCTTCTGCACTCCATAGGAGTGAAATCTTTGTAACAAAAATCTTAGCAGCGATTAGAAGCCCCATCGGGGCGAAATAGTCTGAAAGTCTATATCGCTATAAGTTTTGAAGATGATTCCAATTATTTTTCTCTGACACTAATAAATTTTACTGTTCGGTTTTTTATCTCCGTTATAGTTTTTTAAAAAAATAAATCTCTTACAAAATATTACTGCCACTATCTGTTTTACCCTTTATGTGATTGAGTTTTTCAATGAAATTTTTCAGATGCATTTCATATCACAGCAATCACTTTTCCGAAATTCAACACAAATTTTTAAACATGTAAAAGTACATATTATTGAAAAACATCAAAGAAAAAAAAGAAAAAAAGTGATTTTTTTTAAGCAGGAGAAAATCTTTCTAAGCAACATCTTCATATTATTTCATTGAAGCACGCCTTAAAATTATGCATGGGCGACATGTTTTGAACAGGAAATTCAGAGAAATAGTCAGGCAGTGACAGTCTCTTGGTTGTAATAATAATATAGTTCAAACGAAAATCACCTTATAACCGAACTATGACAAATATGCAATTCGAAGAAGTTATTTTGTTCAAACTTTATCTGGTAAGTAGCCATCGTTACTTGTGAAGAACCAAAATGGTTGGAGCCGATAGCTGTAAAAGTTAAGTATAGCCGGAAAATTCATTGTTCTCAGGTATTGTTAGCCAAATTCCATAGCAATTATTTTTGTAAAGAATCGTATGGAATTTGGCTTTTTTATTGCCTCAGATGAAAACCCGTCATGTATCCTGCTTTTCAGGTTAACGGATTTGAGAAATAATAATTCAAAAAACCAGTCAATTTTATAAAAAAACCATTACCAAAATTACCAAAAGAGTAAAGTGTCCATAACCCAAATCACGACTTTCCTAAACTAAAAACATCCATCCTCAAAAGGAAATGGATTGAAGTTAATGCAAAAGTTCAAAATTCGACTCGATGATCTCTTAGAGTGATTCGATGAAGTCATCGGCTCACTCTAAGACTTCAAAAAGTGATTCGATGAAGTCATCGGCTCACTCTAAGACCTCAAAGAGTGATTCGATGAAGTCATCGGCTCACTCTAAGACCTCAAAAAGTGATTCGATGAAGTCTTAGACTCACTCTAAGACCTCAAAGAGTGATTCGATGAAGTCAACGACTCACTCTAAGACCTCAAAGAGTGATTCGATGAAGTCAACGGCTCACTCTAAGACCTCAAAGAGTGATTCTAAGACTTTAACGAATCACTTTTAGAACTTTTGCAATCCAAATTAACAATTTATATCGCTATTTATCAGATGTTTGTGTTGTGTAATAGAATCTGAATATACAAAATTAAAACTCTCAAAAATGTCTAAAATCCCATGTTTTCGGGCATTTTGAGAGATTTTTTGAAAGGAAATGATGAAAAATTATTTGATCAGGTCCACCAGATTTGACAACTTTTTGAAAGTTGTCAAATCTTATTTCAAAATAAATTTGGGGAAATTATTTTGAAAATAGATTTGGAATAATAATTATGAGTACTTTTAAAGCGTCAATTTGAAAGGTAAAAATTTCAGGTATGAAAAAAGTTTTACTCGTTATTGCAATGCTCGCCATGCCTGGCTTGAGTGCAAATGCACAATGGGTGCACACAAGTCTCGATTCTTCCACAATTATGACTATTACTACAAATGGAAATGACGTTATTGCAGGGGGGAATGGTGTGTTTGTTTCCTCAAATAATGGAGACAATTGGAATGCCACAAGCTTGACAAATACTGCTGTATATTCATTGGTTCTAAATGGGAATAATATTTTTGCAGGAACTGCATATAGTAATAGCGGTGTATTACTTTCAATAGATAATGGGAATAGTTGGGTTCCTGTGAATAATGGATTGCCAGCCAACAATTCAATTAGATCATTAGCAACTAATGGAAATATTATTGTTGCCGGTATTGAGGATAGTGGCGTTTTCTTATCAACTAACAATGGGCAACTTTGGACGAGTGTGAATGACAGTTTAATCGCATTGGATATTGTAATTAAGGATAGTAATATTTTTGTTGGAACAGACAAAGGTGTTTTTTTATCCCCGAATAATGGTGTCAGTTGGATGGCTGTAAATAATGGATTACCGCTAAGTGTAGCAGTTTCTAAACTTGCAATCAGCGGTAATAATATTTTTGCATGTGATTTTAGTGGGGGCGGAGTATTTATGTCTTCAAATAATGGCGGTAATTGGGTTGCAAAAAATAACGGATTGCCTTCGTATCATATTGTGAGAACAATTGCAATAAACAACAAATTTATTTTCGCAGGACTTGATAGTTTTGGTGTCTGGCGGCTGCCATTATCAGAACTTTCAGCGGGGTTCGAAGAAATGAACAATCATGAACGCAACATCCAGGTTTACCCGAATCCGGCAACAAATCACATCACTGTAGAAACCTGTAGCGAAGGAATAATTACAATCTCCACCATCCAAGGACAACTTATAAAAACTACTGCAACCAGCGGCAGCAAAACAAATGTTGACCCCGTTGGATATTCATCCTACGTGGTTGATGTTTCAGCATTGCCCAGTGGAGTATATTTGGTGGAAGTGAGAACTGAAACGGGAGTGGCTGTGAAGAAATTTATTAAAGAATAAAAATTCGTAGCGAAAGCGGCAACATGAACAATTAGCCAATGAAACAATAAAGCCATGAAAAAACTTCTGCTTATTTTTTCCTTGTCTTGTATGATAACCATTGCAAATGCACAGTGGCAGCATACAAGTCTTGACAGTAATTTTATACAGTCAATAATAACCAAAGGTGATACAATTTTTGCCGGATCATTAAAAAATGGTGTGTTCAGGTCGTTGAACAATGGAGGCAGTTGGACTATGGTAAATACTGGTCTTCCAGGTACTGTTGTGGTTTATGCATTTGCAATTAAGGACAGCACTGTTTTTACGGGGGGTTATGGTGGGGTTTATAAATCTACTGATTATGGAGACAACTGGACACCCGCATATACTGGAATGACTAATAATGGTATTTGGTCAATGGCATTAAGAGGTAACGATATAATTGCTGGAACCTATGGCGGAGGTTTGTATTTATCTTCAAACAATGGTAATAATTGGGATTCGATAAACAATGGTATAGCAAATAGATGTATTATGGCTATTAATACAAAAGGCGACAGCATTTTTGCCGGGACTTATGGCAATGTTGGAAGTATCTTTTTTTCCCCAAACAATGGTGTAAATTGGGATTCGGTGAACAATGGAATGCCTCCTCTAATTTGGATAGATGCAATAGCAAGGAAAGGAGATACCACTTTTGCAGGTGACAGAAGTTGTATGGGAGTATTCAGAACCACCAATTATGGTCAGTCATGGACAGCAGTGAATACGGGCCTGACAATTGACGCGGAATATGTAAATTCGTTAACATTGAAAGATAATTATCTGTTTGCAGGTACTGGTGATGGAGTGTTTATAACAACAAATAACGGCAACAATTGGGTTGCAAAAAATAACGGATTGCCATCGTATCATATTGTGAGAACAATTGCAATAAACAACAAATTTATTTTCGCAGGTCTTGATAGTTTTGGTGTCTGGCGGCTGCCATTATCAGAACTTTCAGCGGGGTTCGAAGAAATGAACAATCATGAACGCAACATCGCGGTTTACCCGAATCCGGCAACAAATCACATCAATATAGAAACCTCTAGTGAAGGAATAATTACAATCTCCACCATCCAAGGACAACTTATAAAAACTACTGCAACCAGCGGCAGCAAAACAAATGTGGATGTTTCAGCATTACCATGTGGAGTGTATATTGTAGAAGTGAGGACGGAAAAAGGAATTGGAGTGAAGAAATTTATTAAAGAATAAAAAAAGATAGAAAATTGATGATAGAAAATAGATGATAGAAAATATTGGCAGTGGCGCAGCAGTTCTCCGCACGAAGCTTTGAATGTAAAATGTAAAACAAGAACAATGTAAAATGTAAAAGTTGGTGCGCAGCTAAACAGAACTCTTGAAACTTTTAAATTCTTAAACACTTCAAACATTTTTTTCTTTCTTTTTTCTTTTTAATTACAATTATTTAGCTGTACTTTTACAGTTCCAATTTTTATGGACATCATTTGATTCGCTGCCTATCAGCAAACTCACTGCAAACAATAAGAAGTGCGGTGTCAGCACTATAATCACTGACAAAAAACCATGAAGAATTTTTTACATTTTATCAGTAATTTTAAAAGATGTTTGATTTTCCTGAGTGTGATACTTTTTTGTGAAAAAGTTTCATCACAATGCAACAATGCTGATTTCTCGCAAAACAGTTTTATCAACTGGAGCGGCTCAACAGGAGAGAACCAGGGTGGCGTTTACACCAATCCTCTTTCAGGATTTAACCAGGGAACAACAAATTCATTACCCACCAATGCAGGCCAGCAAACCCTTTTGAATGTTCAGGCAACAGATCCAAACACAGCTAATCTACTCAATGTGCTGCCTCCGGGTGGTACTACCAGTTGCAGGCTGGGAAACGAACAAACCAACTATGGCGCCGAAAGATTAACGTACGTTGTAAATGTTGACTCAAGCAACTGCCTCTTCACTTATCAGTATGCAGTGGTTTTGGAAGATCCGGGGCATCCTCTGGCTGATCAGCCTAAATTCAACATCTACGTGATGGATTCTTTAGGTGTGATAGTGGATACCGTGTGGGGAATGTACCAGGTTTCGTCACAATCAGGTCTTCCGGGTTGGAATGATGCTACACATTTAGCAGATGGCGAAGCGGACCATTGGAAAGACTGGACAGCAGTAGCTGTTGATCTGTCAGCGCATATCGGAGAAAATATCAGCATCCAGTTTACAACTTATGATTGCGCACAGGGCGCTCATTTTGGCTATGCATACCTTTCATGCTATTGTGGTGCACATTCTTTCCGGCAGGTTTGCAACGGAGCAGTTGATAATATCTCCGTCCCTGAAGGCTTCATTTCTTATCTTTGGACCAGCGGCGAAACAACCCAATCAATTACGCGTTCCATTGCCAACGTTGGTGATTCAATATCATGCCGTGCTATTACTGAATCCCGCGACACCATGGTTTTTAAAGGAGTTGTTACTTGTCTGGTCACAGGAATTGATGAGGCATCAACGAACAACATTGTGAGTATTTATCCCAACCCGGCAAAAGATGATCTGACCATTGAAGTTCTGCAAAACTCAACAATTGAAATTCAAAATATCCAGGGGCAAATTGTAAGAACAATTAATAACGCCGATAAAGAAACAACCATTGATTTGAGAGATCTGCCAAACGGTATTTACATCATAAAAGCAAAAACTGAAAAAGGAATTGAAGTAAGAAAGTTTGTGAAAGAATAAAAAAAGATAGAAAATAGATGATAGAAAATATAAGCGGTGGCAGTGGATAGTGGCAGTGGCAGGTTGTGCAGGCTTGAGTTTTGAATGTAAAATGTAAAATTAAAAAAATGTAAAATGTAAAAGTTGAGCAGCCGCAACCTTGAACTTTAAACCTTGAACAATTAAACAATCAAACCATGAAAAATCTTTTACTTTTAATTAATGTTATAAAAAGAAGCTTACTCCTTATCGGAGTGATTTTCTTTTGTGAAAAAGCATCATCACAATGTGTGAATGCTGACTTCTCGATGAATGATTTCACAAACTGGGTAGGTTCTACAGGTGAGAACTCAAGTGGAGTTTACAGCAATGTTGTTGCCGGCCTCCATTTGGGAACACCAAACTCGCTGCCAATAGATACAGGCCAGCAAACCATATTGAATATTCCGGCAACTGATCCCAACACGGGTAATCTTCTCAATGTATTACCTCCGGGCGGAACAACAAGTTGCAGGCTTGGAAACGAACTGGTGAACTATGGAGCCGAAAGATTGAAATACGTTGTAAATGTTGACTCAGGTAACTGTCTGTTCACATATCAGTATGCAGTGGTATTAGAGGACCCGGCTCATCCATTGTCTGATCAGCCAAAATTCAACATTTATGTGATGGACTCATCGGGTGTGGTTGTTGATACAGTTTGGGGAATGTACCAGGTTTCATCACAAACAGGTCTTCCCGGATGGCATGATGCAACTCATCTTGCAGACGGAGAGCTTGACCATTGGAAAGACTGGACTGCAGTGGCTGTTGATCTGTCAGCACATATCGGGGAAAATATTACTATCCAATTTACAACTTATGATTGTGCACAGGGCGCTCATTATGGTTATGCTTACCTTTCATGCTATTGTGGTGCACATTCTTTCAGGCAGGTTTGCAATGGAAAACTTGATAAAATTTCGATGCCGCAGGGATTCATTTCTTATCTCTGGAACAGCGGCGAAACAACAAAATCCATTATCCGTTCAATTAAAAATGCTGGAGATTCGTTAATATGCCGTGGAATAACAGAGTCGCGCGACACCATGGTTTTTAGAGGGGTTGTCACATGCCAGATCACAGGGATTGATGAGATACCATCAGCAGATAATATTGTAAGCATTTATCCCAACCCGACAAAAGATAATCTGACCATTGAAGTTCTGCAAAACTCAACAATTGAAATTCAAAATATCCAGGGGCAAATCATCAGAACAATTAATAACGCCGATAAAGAAACAACAATTGACCTGAGAGATCTGCCATGCGGAATTTATATCATTAAAGTAAGAACGGAAAAAGGAATTGAAATAAGAAAGTTTGTAAAAGAATAAAAAAAGATAGAAAATTGATGATAGAAAATATAAGCGGTGGCAGTGGATAGTGGCAGTGACAGGTTGTGCAGGCTTGAGTTTTGAATGTAAAATGTAAAATTAAAAAAATGTAAAATGTAAAAGTTGAGCAGCCGCAACCCTGAACCTTAAACTTGAACTTTAAACCCCGTAGGATGCAATCCAACGGGGTAAACCTTAAACAATCGAACAATCAAGCCATGAAAAAAACTTTATTGATCTTTGCTTTGGCATTAACTTTTAGTTTCTCATTCGCACAACAAGGCTGCCCTTTTATCAATGCCGGTCCGGATGTAACATTGGATAGCTCTGGCTGCACGACCCTGCAAGCAACGTATTTGGCAACGGGACGGACAACAAGTTATAAAGTAGCTTCAATACCTTATACCCCACCCTACTTGTTTAATGCAGGAACACCGGTTACAACTAGCACGGCAAATGATTGGTCCACTATAGTCAATTGGCCTTTTACATTTTGTTTTTTCGGGAACTCTTATACCCAAATCAACATTGGAAGGAATGGCGTTTTAGCCTTTCAGTCAGCCGGTAATTCACATGGACATTTCAGCGACACTGTTCCCTCACCCAACTTGCCAACCAGCGCCATTTTTTGTCCGTATCATTCTTTAAATGCAGGAACAATTTATTATGGCATTTCAGGCAGCTACCCATGCAGGCAATTTTATGTTAGCTGGAACCAGGTGGAGCTTGATAGTTGTTCCGGTCTTTTCGCAACACAACTGGCAGTTCTTTATGAAAATTCCAACGTTATTGACGTCTATATCCAAAACAGTCCTTTGTGCACCAATTCAAATCATGGCAATGCAGTTATCGGAATTCAGAATGCCAATGGGAGTATAGGTTATACGCCTCTCAACAGAAATACTTCTCAGTGGTCAGCATCCAATGAAGCATGGCGATTCACACCAAATGATTCGGTAAATTATTCTGTGTCGTGGTATGAGGGCGCTACTTTGATTTCAAATAATGATTCTGTCACAGTTTGTCCCACAACTACCACTACCTACACTGCACAAATATTGTATAATGAATGCAGCGGCATTCAGACTTCATTATCCGATAATGTGATTGTATCAACAGCATCAGGCATCAATGATGAAAGCAATACCAACTCTGAACTTACGATCTTCCCCAACCCTACGAAAGATGAATTGTCTATCAGTGCACCACGGTCATCCATAATAAAGATCTATAACATCGAGGGACAACTTATAAAAACTGTCATCGCGATTTGCAATAAAACCAGTGTAAACATTTCATCAATTCCCCAAGGTGTGTATGCATTAGAGGCAATCACTGAAAAGGGAATTATGGTAAAAAGATTTGTGAAAGAATAAAATTGTAGATATTCTATCAGCCATAAAGCAGCGTTTTAAGTTTTTCACAGTCTTGTAATAAAAACAAGTCTTTTCATTTAAACATTAATAAAATCTCTGGTCATGAAAAAACTATTACTCGTTCTACTTGCTTCTATTTCCTTGTCATCTTTTGGGCAAATTGTTCAGGTTACCACATCCTCAACAAATGAGAATTGCGGACATTCGAATGGTACTGTGACAGCAACTCCTACCGGTGGTAGTTGTGGTTTTTACACTTATATGTGGAATACATTACCTCAACAAGCAACACAAACAGTTACAGGTTTACATGCCGGAACCTATACTGTTACTGTCGTATGTGGCACTGATTCGGCGATTTCATCCGCTACCGTTACAAACATACCAGGACCGTCAGTTTCAATTTTAAGCATTACTAATTCTTCCTGTGGTTTAGCCAATGGCAGTGCTGCTGCCAATGCAATAGGAGGAACTGCTCCCTACAATTATCAATGGTCGGATGGGCAAACAAGTCCTGTAATATTAAATATTGCAGCCGGTGTTTATACAGTTACTTTGACTGATGCAAATAATTGCACCTCCACTGCCAATGCTACAATTTCAACAACTCCCGCACCCATCTTAACAACTTCTACAACACCCGAAACATGTGGAATGGCAAATGGGACGGTTTCTGCAAATGCCTCCGGAGGTTCCGGTTGGTATGCTTTTGCCTGGAGTAATGGTGAGACCGTACCATTTGCTACTGGTCTAACAATGGGAACCTATACTGTATCTGTAAGTGACTCCATCTGCACAACAACAGCAACCTGTAATGTAATGGAAATTCCAGGTCCTACAGCAGGATTCTCAATGGTTGCAGATTCTATTACTCCTCACCATTACTATATTATTAATAATGCTGCAGGCATACCACCTTTAACTTATTTGTGGAGTTGGGGTGATGGCACTTATGATTCCACTGCATTTCCATCGCACACATACAGCTCTGCAGGTTACTATATCATTTGTCTTACCATTACCGATTCAACCGGAACCGGATGTGCAACCACTTTTTGCGATTCAACCAATTTACAGAAATCAACAAATTCAATAATTTCAGTACAGGTAATTCCTCAAGGCCCCACTGGTATCAATGAACATGAAATTGCCGGGCAAATAAATATCTTCCCAAATCCGGCAACAGAAAAGCTAACAATAGAAAGCCCTCAACAATCAACCATTAGAATTTTGAACATTCAGGGTCAGCTATTAGAAACCTTTATAACAAACGGAGCTAAAACAAATGTTGACCACGTTGGATATTCATCCTACGTGGTTGATATTTCAGCATTCCACTCTGGTGTTTATATTATAGAAGTGAGAAATGGAAATGGAATTTTGACGAAGAGATTTGTGAAAGAATAATCCACGAAAATTATTAGAAATAAAAAAAGCAGTTGAAACCAACTGCTTTTTTTATTGACATAAAGTAATGATTACATCAATGAGATCTTCCTTGTTGCAACAGAATTGTCGTTGAATAAAATCTTAACAACGTAAATGCCTGAATTAAATTTACTGGTATTAATGGCTGTTGTCATTGCAGGTTTTGCAATATCATAAACAAGATTGCCAATGATATCATAAACCCTGATTTCTTTAGGCTGATCAGTCAGTGCAAGAGTGATTGTGTTTTCACTCTGCATCAGTTTTACATCATGTTGAACTGTGTATGCATTGATACCTGTCAGCAAATTCCCGAGAACTGCAATATCATCAATTCTTGAGGTACCTGTTGATGCAACTGTTCCTGCATTTGCAGAAGTGTTGGATGTCATGATCCATCTGATATAGACAGTATCTTTGTTTTCGCATGCTGACGGAAGTGCAACATTTGAAAGAACACCCCTTGACCAGTTGTTAGTGTCAGCAACTGTGGCTCCGGGAACATCAGTCCAGGTACCGGTGTAATCAACTTTATATTGCACTTTAAAATCACGCGGACCGGTATTTGAACTTCTTTGTTTTGAAGAAAGAGTTAATGTCTGATAACCTAAAGTAACCACTTTTATTTGCCAGAATTTTACTCCGCTTCCTGCATCCCATTTGGTTGCAGAAGCGCTGTAAGTTGTTGCACCTGACGAATTGGTCATTGCACTTGTACCGCCATTGGCAGAGATGTTCATTGTTAAATTTGCTGTAATTCCTCCATCAGCAACCGAATCGCCGGGAGTGGTGGGAAATGTCCATTTTACAAGAGTGTCCTGCGAAAAACACAAAAATGGCAACAGCATCAATAGAGATAATGTAATTTTTTTCATAATTTTAATTTAGTAAATGATTAATTTCTTAACTATAGTTTCGTTTGTATTGATTTTTCTAATTTGAACAACATACATTCCTGTTTGTAAGTTCCCGATATTAAGTTTTGTTTCTGAATTATCTTTTGAAGTGGCAAAACTAATTAAATTACCAACAACGTCAAACAATTTTATTTCTATTGGCTGATTTCCATGGTAAATATTAGCAATTCCCTGTGCAGGATTAGGATATAAAAGTATTTCAGAAGATACATCAACATTCATCAATCCGGTAATTACACATCCTGAACCCGGAGTTGCATAAACATTCATACTGTTTAAAGTTCCCGCAAGTTCAGTTGAAGCCAGCCAATTAATTGCAATTGCGTTATCCAGCGAAGGATCACAGAATGTTAAAGAAGGACCACTGCCATTAGGGCTTGTTGGCCATGGACTGCTTACACCATAGGTCACTGAATCAATGGTTGTGTTTTCTGAGTTTACTATTTTTATTGTTTCACCTGTATTGCTGAGTGCACCACTTGTCCATTGCAATGTGCCTGTTATTGAAAAGAAATTATTTACTGCCTGTGCATCCTTTGCAATAACAAGATAAGAAGATGGATTTATAATAGTGCTCGCAGGAAATTCACACACCACACCCTGACTGAATGAATAACCGCCAATATTTGCAGCCGTTGCCCCGTTGTTATAAAGTTCAATAAATTCAAGTGAATCTGCCGTGACACTTGGGTCATTATACATGATCTCAGTGATCACAATATTATCAACAGAACTATTGAAAAGTATATTGAAATTCTGTGGCGCTGCCATTGCATTGTTTGCTAGATTCTGAACATTGGCAATGGTGAGCGTATATAAAACTCCATTTAACAAAGGCGTAGTGAGCGTTAGTGTAACAGTATCATAAGTTACCGAACGAACAGCAGTGGTTATGCTTCCAAGTCCTGTGTAATTTGCAACACTTTCAGCAGTTGTATTCATAGCATCACTGAATATCACTTTGACGGAAGTCAGACTCACTGCATACGCATTAAGAACAGTTGGATAAACTATAACAGGATTACAGCCTGCACCCGGAGTGGCATAGACATTTACACCATTGAGAACACCTGCAAGTTCGGTTGAGGCTGTCCAGTTTGCGGCAACAGAATTATCAAGATTTGGATCGCAGAAAGTCAGTGACGGGCCGTTGCCATTGGGGCTTATTGGCCAGGGATTGCTTATTCCATAGTTTACAGAATCAATAGTAACAACATCAGAATTCACTATTTTCAGGATATCACCTGCATTATTAAGCACACCGCTTGTCCATTGTAAAGTGCCGGATATTCCGAAGAAATTATTAACAGCATGTGCATTTTTTGCAATAACCAAATAAGAGGAAGGATTGATAATTGTACTGCCCGGGAATTCATAAACAATACCATTACTGAATGAATATCCTCCAATATTTGCTGCCGTACTGCCATTATTATAAAGTTCAATAAATTCAAGCGAATCTGCATTCAGACTTGGATCATTGTACATGATCTCGGTGATGACGATATTGTCAACAGTGTTGTTATAAATGATCGGGAAACTTTGTGGATTTGCCATTGCTGTTCCCCCCAGATTCTGAACATTTGCGACAGTTAAAGTTTCCGCAATGCCTGGGGTAAGTGGTGTAGCAAGAGCTAAGGTAACAGTATCATTGGTTACTGACCGTAGCGCAGTGGTGATGCTTCCAAGCCCGGTGTAATTGGCAACTGTATCAGCGGTAGAATTAACAGCTTCACTGAAGATCACTTTAACAGATGACAAGCTGATAGCATAAGCTTTGGTCACCGTTGGATGAACAACCGCCACATAGCAGCCTGCACCCGGAGTTGCATAAACATTCACACCATTGAGAATTCCTGCATATTCAGTGGATGCTGACCAATTGGCGCCAACAGAATTATCAAGAGCAGGATTACATAAAGTAAGTGAAGGTCCGTTTCCATTCGGAGTGGTTGGCCATGGAGAGGTGGATCGGTATGTCAAAGAATCAATCACATTCCCTGATGAATTTCTTATTTCAAGCTTTTCAGATGTATTGGCAAGATTTCCGCTTGCCCACTGCAATGTACCTGTGATATGAAAGAAATTGTTCACTGCAGTTGTGTCGTAAGCAATGACCAGATATCCTCCGGGATTTATAAATGTGTTGACAGGAAAAGTAATAGTTGGTCCATGTGAAAAATTGTAACTACTGATATTGGCAATGGTCGTACCCCGGTTATAAAGTTCAATGAATTCAAGTGAGTCAGCATTGGAGCTTGGGTCATTGTACATGATCTCGGAAATAGCGACATCTTCAATCAGGTTATTATAAATAACAACAAAACTTTGCGGAGTTATCAT
>CAISZK010000439.1 GCA_903889915.1 uncultured Bacteroidota bacterium | reverse complement strand
TTGATATGGATGAATTCAACGAGTGGGTGGCCACCAGCGCCACCATCGGTGAGGGCAACAACGTTGTTGCCCTAGCGAGCTGAAGAACCAGGAATCATTGGCCGAACTGAAGAGAATTTACAGCAACTTTCGGACTTGACCCAAAGCAATGAAGCTAGGGGCATTCGCGTGTAAATGACCTATGTAATAAATGGGAACTATTCGGTTGAGTTCTGAACTGGCTGTGGTGCAGACTTCTTAACAGGCAATTTCGTTCTATTCTGTAGCCAAATTAATAATTCTATTTTGGGATATACAACATCACGTCCTACAATTACACGACCAGATGGCCCTACCCCCCTGCAATCCATGTTTGCCATACTTCGTGGATCTAATAACCCACCAAAGTAATTAGCGATCTTCTTTCTTGGAATAACATCTGGTAATGTCCCTTCCAAATTCAAAAATGAAAAAGCAGTTGTCTCTTCGGCCATATCGGCCTCCTTTAAAGATATTTATGCCCGCAGCAACCTTTGATACCTGTAAATCTTGGATAATATCAATATTGTAAGTATGTTGTAGATGATTTAAGCTGGGCATATGGTGAATCATGTTGATTCATCCAGTATGTTATACACATGGGATAAGAAGAAATGACATAGGGGTTGTTCAAAACATAGAATTGGGTGAAATTGAATGAAAGTAGCGGGAAGAGAAGATGATATGTGAATAAGTGAAGGTGGGCACAACAACATTCTCGCAGCAGATGTTAAATCTGCCGCTCCAATATTACGAATAATATTATATCAGTAAATTAAAATGTGAATTTAAACTTGATCTTTCGTTCTTTGAGTGCTTTCTTCATATCAAATATGTCTACCACTTTGTTCGGTTCAACGCCGACAATAACTTTTATTTTGGCTATTTCAGCCATTGCCATGACTTCACTTGCCTGGTCTTCTGTGTGTACTCGAACAATAGCCGGTCTTTTTTCCGTTCCAATTTTTCCCACAAAATACCCCTTTTCGGAATATATGCGCAACAATCGTAAAAAACAAGAAACTTCTACCTCTTTTGCATAATCTTCGTTGCTACATCCTTATCAAAGTGTTCTGGATCAAAACTTCCCCGCCATTCCAGAAAAGCTTCATGTTCCTCATGGTCAGGATCCATTATAGCATCAAGATACTCTTCGTAGCCTGAGACACCGCCAACATCTTCCGGAGGACAGGCCATCTCTCCATCAATACATCGAGGATATGTAACGCCACTTTCGGGTTTAAATATATCCTCAACTATTACTTCATGCATCCAACCGTCACCAAAATCATATGAGAATGTAAAATTCAGATCTTTAGGCAATAATGACTGCGTAATTTTGTAATTTCTAAACTCAAGCAACCCTTCTCCGTAATCATCGATTTCAGTCGCTCCATATCTCTTCCCATCAATTTCAAACTCGCTGAGATGCGAATTTTCCCAGCCCATTGCTCGTTGAATGAGTAGATTCAACCGATGCAATGTTGTCCCAGATTTGACTTGAATCTTTCTCCAGATGGCCGGTTCAATTCCAAGCAATTCTATGTGCATTTGAAATATCACAGTTTATCCTCCATTATTTGGCGAAGACCTTTTAGTCATTAGATTCAGCATGTTGTAACAGTTTTCATCAGCAAGCCAGGACGTCCGCCATGAGTGCCATTAGGTTGAAACATCATGACCTGCATAGAGCAGGTACGAAGGTCCACGGTCAAGCCCATTTATAGGAAGTAAAAAAGTAACGATTTCAAATTGGCGAAAAATTTTTCGCATTTTTAAAAACGCCATTTTGTTGAGGCGAATATCTCGACCTAAAAAAACCATAATATCCCTCTAAAATAGATCCAAAAAACACTAAGTAATGGACAATTTTATATACATATAAAAATTTTCTATCCATTTTTCAAATATTCATTTACTTCATCCTTATCAAAATATTCTGGATCAAAATCACCACCCCACTCAATAAGCTCTTCATGCCGCTCATGGTTAGGATCAATTAAAGCTTCTAAATATTCTTTGTATCCAAAAGGACCGCCAGTATCTTCTTGCGGGCAGGCTCTCGCGCCATCGATGCAACGGGGATAAAAAACACCAATTTCAGGCTCAAATATATCTTCAACTTTAATTTTATGCTGCCAATTGTCTCCGAAATCATATATAAATTTAAATACTTGTTTCTTTTTTAATAATTTACAAGTAACTTTGTACTTGCGAGTTTCAAGTATTCCTGTATCAAAATCTTCTAATTCACTATCTCCATATCTCATCCCATCTATTTCAAACTCGGTGAGGTGACATTCACCCCATCCCATTGCATTTTGTATGATGTGATCCAGCCGATGCAATGTTATTCCCGATTTGACCTGAATCCTTCTCCAAATAAGCGGTTTGATTCCTAGCAACTGTATATGCAACTGAAATATCATTACAACGTCCTCCTCGCAAACGAATGTTTTTTCGCGTAGTTTCAGATGGTTGTAGACTTTCAGACAATCAAGTCTTGACGATATCTATAGGGCCACCATGTTGTACAACCTGACCTCCATAGAACAGATCCACATGGCCAAAGTCAAGCTTATTTTTTGTGGCTTGAAAAGTATCGTATTCAAATCGGATCAAATTTCTGTGCATTTTCTTAAGCCCTCGCGTGAATTGACACACCCCTGCTCACAAAACTGACCCACTTCACTTGTGCTCGCAAAATTGACCCATCCATCCATACTCAATACATGAGACATTACTTTTCGCGATCTGCTGGAATGTAAGGTATTAAACCTTTTTCAAAAAATACTACCTGAATTTCACGAGGAGCCTGTCTTATGTCAATAATATAGCCTTTAATTTCAAACATCCATGTCAAAGGATTATAGTTCTGCATACTTTGCAACGACCAGTTAGGATCAAGCAGATTTGCTTTTAGGCTATTAAGAATTACTTGAGATTTAGAACTAGCGGTACTTTTGCCAACCTTAAAAGCAGCGCACACATCCGCCATTTTCATATGAACTGGCATGGATGGGTCAGAAAGAAAGTTGATCTGCCCCAGAGCAGACCTGACTGCAAAAAGTCTGTCTACAATGCTGATACAATGAAAATATTTGCTTTACATTCCTAGCGAGTTGTGACAGCTTAGTCCAACAACGCCGGGGGATCGCCATGATAAAATGCAAAAACAGAGCACAACTTCAG
>CAISZK010000438.1 GCA_903889915.1 uncultured Bacteroidota bacterium | reverse complement strand
CACAAGCCGCGCACCCTCCATGTTCAGCAGGTTGTGCCTGCCGAAAATCTGCAACTGATATTTTGATGCACCATGTTCAACAAAAGTTTTTCCATCAATAATATTGAAAGAAGGCAATGAATAAGGCATTTTGCGCAATGTTTTCTTTGCCGCAGTGCAAACGTTTTTCACAGCTTCATCATCACCGCAATATATCAGTGCGCCCCCATCGCTCACAAGGTTTGCGAAGATGCGGAATTGCTCCACATAATTATCAAACGTAGGAAACACGTTGATATGATCCCACGCAATGCCGCTGATAATGGCCACATCGGGCATGTAGAGATGAAATTTCGGACGACGGTCAATGGGCGAAGTGAGGTATTCATCACCTTCCAGAACCATCACCGGCGCAGTATCTGTGAGCTTCACCATCACATCAAAACCCGCCAACTGCGCGCCCACCATATAATCGCAATCCAGGTGATGATAATTCAAAACATGCAGTATCATGGCCGTGATAGTGGTCTTTCCATGGCTTCCGCCAACCACCACGCGCTTTTTATCCTTCGATTGTTCATGAAGATATTCAGGATAGGAAAAGATCCTGATGCCCATTTGCTGTGCTTTCAAAAGCTCCGGATTGTCGGCCCTTGCATGCATTCCGAGGATCACCGCATCCAGCTTATCATGTATCATTCCCTCGTCCCAGCCTTCCTTTGAAGGTAGCAGATTGTATGATGCAAGCCGGCTTTTCGAAGGCTCAAATATTTCATCATCCGACCCTGTTACGTGATAACCTTTTTTGTGCAGCGCTATTGCCAGATTGTGCATGGCGCTTCCTCCTATTGCGATAAAATGAACGTTCATTTATTTTTGATTTAAGATTTTTGATTTAAGATTTGGAGAAATTAGAAATTAGAAATTTGCGGAACATTGAACTTTGAACTTTGAGCCCACTCCGAAAAGTAAAAATACAAAATTGCCGCTAAGGCACGAAGACACAAAGAAGCGCAAAGCATTGAAAAGCAATTATAACTTTTTTGCGAAACTTCGAGTCTTTGCGTCTTAGCGGCAGGAAAACGATTATTCGGAGCAGACTCAACTTTGAACATTGAACTTTAAACTTTGAACATTTTAAACCTTGTTTTATTTAACACAAAATTAGGAGAAATCTGATTTCATTAAATGTACTTTTGCAGAAATGTTATTAACAATCTATTGTGAATCATGAAACTTCATACCATCTATACCGAAGACTTCAAACTTGATGGCGGTGCTGTCTTTGGCGTTGTGCCCAAATCGTTGTGGTCACAGACCGCCCCTGCCGACAGCAACAATATGATAGCTGTCTGCAACCGTTTGCTCCTAATTGAAATTGACGACCACAGGATCCTTGTGGATTCAGGAATAGGAACAAAACAGGATGAGAAATACCGTTCGCATTTCTATATCACCGGCAACACACTTGAACAGGGCCTTGCTGAAAAAGGTTTTAAACCTTCCGATATTACCGACGTTCTGCTCACACATCTTCATTTCGATCATGTGGGAGGCTGCGTGGTTTATAACGAGGACAGGACAAAGCTGCTTCCGTTGTTTCCAAACGCCATTCATTATTGTTCAAAAGCGCAATGGGACTGGGCTATTCATCCCAACCCCAGAGAAAAAGCTTCGTATTTTGATGAAAATTATATGCCTCTTTTCGAAAGCGGCCACCTCGAATTTATTCACGAAGAACAGGAACTGTTCAAAGGAGTTCACCTGAAAATGTTCAACGGGCACACGCAGGGGCAGATCATTCCCTTCATTGATTACAATGGCCGCACAGTGGTTTTCATGGCCGACTTTATTGAATCGCTGACACACATTCCCGTTCCTTACATTCCCAGTTTTGATGTGCAGCCGCTGGTGTCGCTGAAAGAAAAAACCGATTTCTACGAAGAAGCCGTTGCCGGAAATTTTGTTCTCTTTTTCGAACACGATCCACTTCACGAATGCTGCACCTTGCAGATGACACCAAAGGGAGCAAAGGTGAAGGATGTTTTTCAGTTGTCAATGGTCAATAGTCATTAGTCATTGGTCATCAGTCAAAAGTCATTGGTCATCAGTCAAAAGTCATTGGTCATTGGTCATCAGTCATTCGTTATTAATCAAGACAGAGTATGGCCATTGACTATTGACTATTGACTAATGACGAATGACATTGAAAATTATTTTTCCTGTATTTCAAATAATATTTACATTTGTCTTCGCATAAAAAAACCATTTTATTAAGCGCAGATGATGCAGATTGTTTTGGATAAATTGAACTCATAATTTCTTATCATAGCAATCAGTGTTGGCCGCGTTCCATTTTTTAAACAGATAAAAAGATGAAAAAAATTATTGCATTAGCACTGTTCATGATGTTCGCCTTTGGCACAACAAAAACAATTGCACAGCACGATACAATTTTTACTTACAGAAAAACTGCCGTAACAAACCTTGAGGTTTTTCGCACCACCATCACTGATTCCACACTCAGCAAGATGAAAGATCTTGCAGGCATGCAGGAGAAAGTTCTCATTGCCGACAAGCAGATCATTGATGTATATCTTGATTCAATGAAAACCAAAGCCGACAGCCTGAAGCAGAAATACAACAGGCTTACTTTGGAAAAAGAAAATATTTCAAAGAGTGTAAAAGATAAGGACACGCTTTTGCTTTATGTTGAAATTGGCGGAGGCGCAGCATTCCTTCTGTTTGTGGTGTGCCTTGTGCTTTTCTTCATCACCTTGTCAGGAAAAAATAAATTCAAAAAACAGGTTGCAGGCATTGATAAAATCAAAGAAGACAATCTTAAAGAAATTGAAAAAGCCAGAAATGAAACCGAAGTGATGAAAGCCAATGCTGCCAAAGAAATTGAGCAGGCAAAGAAAGACATGGAAGTGATGAAAGCCAATGCTGCCAAAGAAATCGCTGCAGCAAAGGAACAGATCAGAACTTCCGTTGAAAAACTACAATCTAAAATTGATTCACAGACCACTTCAAACACACAGCTTGAAAAAAGGATCACCGAGAAAAATGATGAATGCACCGAGCTGCAAATTGAAATGTCAACACTGAAAGGAAACCTTGACAAAAAAGAAAGAGAGATCAAAATTATCAACGACAATATTTCGAGGGATAAACTGGTTCTTGAAAAACAAATTTTTGACAAAGAGCTGCAGATCGAAAACCTTGCAAAATCAAAGAAAGCGCTGGAAGAAGAATTTAATAATTTCAAAAACTCAGGTGGAAATAATTCAGGTGATCAACAACTGATAGAAGCAAAACTTGCTGAAAAAGACAATGAATTCCGTCAAATTCTCAGCGTTCACCTGGAAGAAATTGAACAATTAAGAAAAGAAAAAGAAAGCCTGCAACAAGCCCCCCCTCCTGCCGATCAGAATGAGTTTGTTGAAAAACTCAGCAATGAAAAGCTCGCTCTCGAGGCATCACTTGTTGAAAAGGAAAATACGCTGAACAATATCATCAATGAAAATGCTGTAAGAGCAGGAGAGTTGAGAAAAGAGATCAATAACCTGTCGCAGGAAATAAACAGGAATAAAGAAATGTTCGAATCTCTTTCAGGCGAATTAAAATCATTCGAAACAAGACTTACTGAACAAAGACAAGCTGCCCCTGTTTCGCAGCAGGATTCAGCATTGACAGAAAAACTGACCAAAGAAAATGATCTTTTAAAAGCCGAACTTCTTGAACTGAAAAAGCAAGTGGAGGAAGAAAACAACAGAAGAAAACTGATTGATGAAGACCTCCGCAGATTTATTGAGGAATTGAAAAAAAGCTAGAATTCCACAACCCATCACCGGTATTTCATGGCAATTTCAGCTTTAGAATGGCTTAAGTTGTCAACATTCGCATGTTTAAAAACTGTAGCAAAATCCACGGATTTTATATCAGTTTTTATTAATTTTGCTCCCTATAAAAACAATTAAAAATCAAAGATCATGAAAGTAAAAAGTTTTATTATTGCAGTATTTGTGTTGGCATTTATGTCAACGAATGCACAAAACACATTGCCTTTTGCAAAAGGGAATAATGTTCTCTGCCTGGGCATTGGGCTTGGGTCCACATTGTACAATGGAGTTGGTTATACAAGCTCTGTTCCTCCAATTTCAATCTCGCTCGATCATATTATGGCGGATGGATTATTGGATGGAAAAGCCGGATGGGGCATTGGTGGTTACATCGGTTATACATCAGCTAAGTGGGAATATACTTACACTGACCCTTTTACACCATCAAATAATTACACTTATGGCTGGAAATATACTTCTCTGATTATTGGACCAAGAGGTACATTTCATTACAATTTCCTTCCAAAATTCGATACTTATGCAGGAGTACTTTTGGGATTCAATTATGTTACTTCAAAAGAAACCGGTAATTGGCAGTATATTGGCAATTACGGACAAAAAGCTTCTTCAAGTGATCTGGCTTATTCAGTATTTATCGGAGGACGTTATTATTTCACAAACAACTTTGCTGTAATGGCAGAACTTGGTTATGGAATATCTTACCTTAACCTAGGCATTGCTTTAAAAATGTAAGACTCCTTTATTACTTTTCTAAAAAAACGCTCTGTTCCAATTTAACAGAGCGTTTTTTAGTTAATGAAATCCTAATCGTACTTGCTGCGGTTTTAATTCTGTTACCTTTGTTCACTTAATTTAATTACGATGATTTGGTTTATTCTAATCTTCCTTGTTTTATTTACTCCTGTTGATATTGCTGTATATTTTGGTATCAGAAGAGTTTTTAATCTCTTAAAAAAGCCAAAGTCCAAAAAGATCGTGAAGATGGCCTACTGGTCATTCAATTTCGTGTTTGCACTTTATGCAATCATCCTCATTATTATTGAAAAAAATTCAGCAGAGCCTGACTACATCATTTACCGAAGTTACTTCATGCTTGCAGGAGCAGTCATGCTGGTTTATTTTCCAAAAATTTTCTTTTCAGTTTTTCTGTTGATCGAAGCCATCATCAGAGGTATTGCACTTCTATTAAACAGGATATTTAAATCTTCTGAAATATCCGTTTTCAAAAAAATTGCTGCCTTAAAAATATTTTCAATCACAGGCCTGGTGATCTTTATTCTCACATTCTTCATTATTCTTCAGGGGATGCTAATCGGAAGAACAGATTTTCATACCACACATGTTGTAGTCCCGTTCAAAAACCTTCCAAAAAGCTTTGAGGGATTGAAGATCGCTCAGATATCCGACATGCACCTCGGCAGCTTTAATGATTCACTGGATGTCAGAAAAGGCATTGAACTTTTGATGAATGAAAAACCCGACATCATCTTTTTTACCGGCGACCTGATAAACAACCAGGCCGAAGAAGCTGAAATAATGCTTCCGGAACTGAAAAGATTGCATGCTCCGATGGGCATTTATGCGATACTCGGCAATCACGACATGAGTGATTACAGGCGCTGGAAGACCATAGAAGAAAAAACAGAAAACATTAGCGACCTGATAAAGGTTGAAGAAAAGGCAGGATTTGTGATGCTCAGAAATCGGAATGTTATCCTGAGAAAAAATAAAGATTCAATTGCACTCATTGGAGTAGATAACTGGGGAAAGCCTCCATTCAGGAAATATGGCAATCTTCCAAAAGCCATGAAAGGCGTGGAAAATGTTGCTTTCAAAATACTGCTTTCGCATGATCCGAGTCATTGGGATGCAGAAGTGGAAGGTAAAAACAATATTGATCTTACACTATCCGGTCACACACACGCGATGCAATTAGGCATAAATTGTTTCGGCATTTTCTGGAGTCCTGTCTCATGGAAATATCCTCACTGGGCCGGACTTTATAAAGATGGTCTGCAATACCTCTATGTTAACAGGGGCTTTGGCTACATAGGCTTCCCCGGAAGAATAGGAATGACACCCGAAATTACGATCATCGAACTGACAAAGGCCAATTGATTTGCAGGATTATTTCACCAGAAAAGTTCAGAATAATTATTGTTCTTCTGTTCAATCCATATCTCTTCACCAACAACATTGAACATTAAACCTTGACCAAAATAATCTTTAGTTAACTTCCCCCAAGCTTAAACCCTACTCCACTCCTTTGCTGTGCTTGTTTTGGTTCAAATTCCTTCACATCCTCCACAGTCAATGTAGCGATCATGGCAGGCGTTCGTTTGCCAGATTCCATTGCAGCAAGCCGCAGATTTTGATTTTTGATGACTTCTTCTACAACGTTTCTCACGCTGCGGGCATTGCCAAAATATTTATCACGTGTATCGTAAAGTCCGGAAAAATATCTTTTCAATTGCTCCTCTGATGCTGCATCCGCCATTATTCCTTCTTTGGAGAGAAGTAATTTTGCAATAGCGATCATCTCATCAGGATTATAATCATTGAAGCTGAAAGTACGGTCAAACCTGGATCTGAGTCCCGGATTCGATTCCAGGAATTTCTGCATATTGTCAGTATATCCTGCAACGATCACAGCAAGATAACCGCGCATGTCTTCCATATTTTTCAAAATAACTTCGATGGCTTCTTTACCAAAATCATTGTTTCCTCCTTCAGCAAGCGCATAAGCTTCGTCAATAAAAAGCACACCATCTTTGGCTTCGGCAATCTTCGCTTTGGTTTTAAGAGCGGTTTCGCCAACATATCCCGCCACCAGAGATTCACGATCACATTCAACAACGTGACCTTTTTCAAGCAAGCCAAGTGCTTTGTAAATCTTGCCAATAATACGGGCCACTGTTGTTTTTCCTGTTCCCGGATTGCCGGTAAAAATCGTGTGAAGTGAAAATTTGTTCATCACATCTCTGCCTATCTCATGATAGTAACGCACGAGTTTTACCAGTTCATTGATCTCGTCTTTTATATTCTGCATGCCGATCATCTCATCCATTTCAAACATTGTCTCCTTCAACAAATTTTCATTCACTTTAAGAAGAACTTTGGATTTTTGCTTTGCGAGGAATATTTTCTCCACGTCTTCCAACTCGATCTGCGATAGTTGTTCGTTTGTAAGATTTTTCAAATTCGGATCATTCATCAGACGTAAACCGAGATTCATTTTCCCTTCATCAATAATTGCGTAGGCATAGCGGGCATTTCCGAAAGTATTGTCACGATTGCGATAAGCCTCAATGATCATTGAAGACATGTATTTTTTTGCTTCTTCTGAAATTGTAACACCACGTTTGATGCAGGCACAATCTGCTATCTGCAACAACTCATCAGGTGTGTAATCATCAAAATGGAAATTATATCCAAAGCGTGAACGCAGGCCCGGATTTGAATGAAGAAAAGTTTCCATTTCGGTAGGATAACCGGCAACCATAATAGCTATGTCACCTTTACCATCCGACATTTCTTTTATCAAAACCTCAATCACCTCATGTCCGAAATCTTTTGAATCTCCGTCAGGACGCGACAACATATATGCTTCGTCAATGAACAGTATCCCGCCACGGGCTTCACTTATCCTGGCTTTTACTTTCGGCGCAGTTTGTCCTATAAACTCTCCGACAAGATCCGTGCGGTCAACTTCAAGCACATGACCTTTGGAAAGTAAACCCATTTTCTTGTAAACTTTTCCAAGCAGATTCACAATAGTTGTTTTCCCCGTTCCCGGATTACCTGTGAATACGCTATGAAGCACGATCTTTTCATTTTCCTGAAATCCTTTTTCTTTACGCAGTTTTAGAAATTCAAGATATTTGAAATGATCCCGGATGTTCTTTTTTATCTCAGAAAGACCAATCAGTTCATCAATCTGCTTCATGATATCTTCAATTGTCTCTTCAGCGGCTGCAGTCGGAGTTTGTGTAGCAGTCGGCATTGCTGTTATTATTGGAGAAGCCAGCTCATACACACCTTCAATTTCATCGTTGCCCACTTCAAAATTAATAAATGAAACAAGGGTATCCATAAAGACAATCTCAAGTCTGTACAGGATATCCTTCCATGAACCGGGCGTGTTACTGCCCCAGCCTGCTGTAAAGGTAAAAATTGAATCCTGCTTCCCAACCTCAATATACTTAAAAGAGTCGCTTTTCCCTTTTATCTGGCCTGCATCATCACAAAATGTGTAGAAAAGTTCGCAATAGAAATCTTTAGGTGTGCTTATTTTGATCTTCAGTTCCAGCCAGACATATTGAGTCTGGTTCCTGTCAAATTTCCGCAGATACTTTCTGTCAATTTCATCAACATCAATATCGGGACCATTATATAGCTTCACACTTTCAACGGTGAAATAAGGATTATTGCCCGGTGTGACAAGGCCAACATCTTCAACATAGAATTTCTGAGTTCCTATCAATTGGTTGTCAATATAGGCTTCCCAAAGATAGTCTCCGCGAAACCAAAAATCTCCCGGCTTGGCTTTTCCCCAGCCTTCGCGCACAAAAACAATATTCTCATCAATACCAATTGTACGTTTTGATTCAAGACTGGTAAGTTCTTTTTTGTTTGAACCGTCAAGTGAAAAAGCCTTGAGGCAAATATTCGCTTCCCATGGTTCTTCGTCAAAGAGTTTATTATAGAATGATAACTCAGCACTGATATAAGTGGTCTCCATCCTGTCATAGACTTTGCGATACTTCTTTGTTGACCCCACCATCCATTCATCGGAGCCATAAACTTTAAGTTCCTTGAATTTGTATTTCACAAATGAGCTGTCTGTTGATTTTCCTGACATGTGATTTTAATAGTATTTTGTTTAAAAAAGTAAAAGTTTAAGTTTGTCTCTTTTTATAATTATTCCTTGAGGTTGTCGGCTGTCATTACAATATAAATGACAAGCAGAAAAAAACAATTTTTGATTTCAATATTCAGTCTTATCGGTTTTATTTTTCCATTCATTAAAAGGAGTGAGTTTATCTTTATGCACAACTTCCAGAGAATGAATTTTCCGTTCCCCACACGGCATTGAGATTTCGTTGTAAATAAAAGAATCATCAAAGCCTGAATTAGCAGCATCTTTTTTAGTGCCCGCGAAATAAAGCCTTGCAGGTCTGGCCCAATAAATAGCACCAAGACACATGGGGCAGGGTTCACAACTTGAATAAATCTCACAACCATCAAGCTGAAAAGAACTCAATACGCTGCATGCATTGCGAATTGCCAGAACTTCTGCATGTGCAGTGGGATCATTCGATGATGTTACACTATTCACACCTTTACCGACGATCTTGCCATCTTTCACCACAACAGCACCAAAAGGTCCGCCATTTCCTGACTTTACATTTTCCACTGCCAGTCTGATAGCTTCCGACATAAATTGTTCATTGTAATTTTCCATAAAATTATTTTTTCAGATGAAGGCAGCCTGCTAAAAAATTTCATTAGTTCTGGATAATACCTTTAAAATTTTCTTTGGCGTTCCCTTAATAATGGTGCATTCAATTAATAAATCCCTGTGTTTTTTCTTTTGCAAAATTACTATTGTTTATAAACACGAAAGAATTATTTCGCATGCAGCTTTAATTTCTTCTTCTGAGATTATAAGTGGTGGTGCTATTCGCATGCAATCCGGGGCAAATAAAAACCAATCAATGATCACTCCTTTTTCAATGCACTTGTCTATTACTTCAAGATTTGTCTGCTCATCTTTTATTTGCAATGCAATCAAAAGTCCTTTTCCTCTGAATGATTTTATTGAAGGATGATTTAAATATTTATGAAATAATTCCGCTTTATTTTCTACCTGCTCAGCAAGCTTTTCATTTTTTATTACTTCCAGATTTGCAATAGCGGCAGCACATGAAACAGGATGCCCGCCAAATGTGGTGATATGACCCAGCACAGGATTATTGGTGAGACTTTGCATGATTTCGCACGAACTTATGAATGCCCCCAAAGGCATCCCACCACCGAAGCCCTTTGCCAGAGTAATAATATCAGGAACTATTCCAAAATGTTCAAATCCGAACATTTTCCCTGTCCTTCCAAGTCCGGTCTGCACTTCATCGAGTATAAGCAAAGCTCCTTCAGCATTACATTTTTCCCTCAATGCTTTCATGTATGACTGATCAGGAACAATAACACCTGCTTCACCCTGTATAGTCTCAGCTATTACACAAGCAGTCCTTGTTGAAATGAATTCAAGGTCTTCGGGATTGTTGTATTCTATCAAACGTATATCCGGCAACAGCGGCCGGAAAGCCTGTTTGAAATGTTCATTTCCCATCACACTCAGTGAACCGTGCGTGCTTCCATGATACGCATTTTTAAAAGCTATGATCTCACTGCGACCTGTATATCTCTTAGAAAGTTTCAATGCTCCTTCTGTTGCTTCAGAACCTGAATTCACAAAATAAGTACAATCAAGGGAGGATGGTAAAATCTCAGCAAGCATTGCAGCAAGCTTTACCTGTGGTGTCTGAATATACTCTCCATAAACCATCAGGTGCATGTATTTATCAAGCTGTTCTTTTATCGCTTTTACCACTTGAGGATGACAATGCCCGGTATTGCTGACTGAAATTCCTGAGATCAGGTCAATATAAGATTTGTTGTTTGAATCGTACAAATAAATGCCCTCAGCTCTTTCAATTTCCAGGGCAAGCGGCTTATCGCTGGTTTGAGCAACATGTTGAAAAAACAACTGACGTTGTGTTAGCATAATTAAAATTTTCTCTACAATAATAATAAAAAAATACGAGAAAACATGCACAAATTTATGCAGGTGTTAAACACTTTTATAAAAATCGTGTATCTTTGTCAAATCAATATGTAAACGATGAAGTTAACAGGCAATTTTTTTCTTGTATCATTGCTGGCAGCAGTGTTAATACCGGCATTATCATTTTCCCAATCCATTTTCACCTCTGATTACAATTCATTTTCTGTTGGAATCAAAGGAGGTTTAACTGGTTTTTATGGCGATGTCAGGCAATTTAAATATGCAACCGATAACCCTTACAAAAAAGTAAATCTTTGCGGGGGCATTGAGGTTACAAAAGATTTCAATAACATCATAGGTGTTAGAGCCGGTGCAATGATGCTTGGATTAAGAGGTTCTTCGCCAAATTTAAATCTTCATTTTGAATCAAAACTTCAGCAATACTCTTGTCAGGGTGTTCTCAATCTCAATGATCTCATTTCATTCTACCCTAAGAAAGAAAAAATCATCAATGTCTATCTGTTTGCAGGCGTTGGCCTGATAACCTTCAGATCAAAATTATATTCTTTTGATGAAAATGCCTTTGTTACTTCTGTTGGTTATGACACCTCAGGACAAAATAAAACTGCAGCTAGAAAAGAGTTTGTTTACCCCTTTGGTATAGGTGTAAAATTTAAAGCTGATAACAGATTCGACTTCGGAGTAGAATTTACAATGAACCTTACCAACACTGACAAACTTGATGCATGGATGGTTGCCAAATCGTATATGGACAGGTATAGCTTTACTACTTTTAGTATTACCTACAAAATTGGCGGGAAAAAAGAATTTGTTGATTGGGTTAACCCATTTTTGGATACTACAAATACAACCGTAACGACAGCACAGAATAATCAGGTAAAAACAAATGTCACAGAAACACCGGTGAAATCAAACGTTACCGAAAACCCGGTGAAAACAAATGTTACAGAAACACCGGTTAAAACTAATGTTACCGAGACACCGGTAAAAACCAATGTTACCGAGACACCGGTAAAAACCAATGTAACTCAAACTACAGCTAAAACAACCTCTACGACCACTCCTGTTACAACTAACAGATTTTACATTTCAGATGGTGGTTTTGCTGCAAAAAAACCAGCCAATGAAAAAGTAAAAAAACTTAAATCCAAAGGCTATAATGGCGCTTCTGCATTGGAAGCTACTAACGGAAGTTGGCTTGCTGTTTACAAATCATTTCCCTCGGCAGAGGATGCAAAGACTGAACTTTCCATGATCAGATTAAGCAATACAGATGCAAAGTTATTCGAAAAAACAAGTGATAAAGATTTCAATGAGATAATCGTTACTCTTGCCCAAACTGCGGATACCACTGAAACAATTGCAAAAACAAATACTACTGCAATCACTGTTACTCAAACCCCTGTTGTATCAACAACTGTTAAACAAAATAGTGATACAATTAAACCCAAACAGAATGTAATTCCGGTTACAACAACAGTTACAACAACTACTCCTGTGACAACAACAACTCCGGTCACTACAACTACGACAACTCCTGTCACTACAACAACGACTACACCTGTTACCACAACTACAACCACGGTGGTTAAAAAATTCTTCATCATTGCAGGATCTTTCCCAACAGAACAGATGGCAAATACTGAAGTGGACGCATTAAAAGCAAAAGGATATCCTGATGCAGAAATTGTGGGAAAGAATGATGCCGGCAACTATAGAATTTGTTTCAAAGCCTACACCACAAGGGCTGATGCAAGCAAAGACCT
>CAISZK010000437.1 GCA_903889915.1 uncultured Bacteroidota bacterium | reverse complement strand
GCACTGGCGTGCCTCCCCCGAAGGTATGCCCTTGTGGGGACCTAACCGGTTCTGGCCGGGATCTGGCCTGGTTCTCAGGTGTCTAGGTCCCGGTTTCACTGTTCTGGCTCTAGGTCCTGGGTTTAGGCCTATCATCATCAGCTCATCGCATAACTCTTCTGCTTTCATGTAAGTTAATTGCAACAACTCTAACATCTCATTGTATTCAGTCGTAGCCCTAGTGTTCGCGTTTTCCATTGCACGTTTATTTCTCTGCAAGGAGACACATCAGTTTTACTAAAAAGTCAAGCATAAAATAAAGTGTTAATTGAAAAGCCTTCTCAAATAGAAAAGTGCTGATTCGCGGGCTTGCCACGCCCTTGCTCTCAATTTCTGTTGTTCTCTATAATGCTCATTTGTGTGGTAGCAGCGTTTTGACATTTCTGCATTTTTCTTTTTGTATTCATCATCATTTCTCAACCGTTTTCGATATTCTCTGACATATTCAAATTTCATTTTCCTGTATTCTGGATCAGCCATGCGCGGTTTAATGTATTTCTGATATTGCAGCGACATTGTTTATCAATCCTCTGATAATTATATAGAATAAAATATCTTTATGTGAAATACTAAAATTCGTCATTTTTTTTCGAAGTTATTTTCTAAGTTATATAAATACGATGGCCAAAATGATTGTTGTGGAGGACAGAAAAGGCTACAATTTAAGTGACAAGGCACTGGAGCAAAGGCGGTCAGCAGCAAATAAGAAAAGGGTATCATGCTTTATGCGTCGGCTAGAGGAGAAGCTCAAATTTCACATGGACGATTATCTGAGGATCCAAGAGATTTCTACAATGTTGACTCAATCCTTCACGTTTGATGACATCGTGGAGTTATACCGTTCTGAATATGATGATGTGGTTACAAAAAAAGATGAATGTATTGAGGACTTACAATCTCAAATTCAACAACTTGAGGGTGTTGTTGAGGGTTTGCAAAAACAAATCACGAGTGATACTGGAAAACAAGATATACTTTTACGTAAGCCAAAAGAGAAGACAAAACGATTGAACCAGTTAGGTAATTACCTGAAACAGCAAAAGCATAGGAAGCATAGGTCGTCTGGAAATCGCAGTCATGATCAGAGTCATGATGATTGTTCCAGCACTTCCACCTTCTTTTGAAGGGCATGAATACGTTTACTCAGATTTGTTTTCAACAACCCACCAGTCATGACTTACCTTTGCCCTTTTTCTTTTCTGCTCAGCCGGCACATTGTTATTCATCCAATATGGGGGTCGTTTTTTTGCTTTGCTTTTACTCTCACGTTCTTCTACTACTACTTGACCAACCGTTTTCTTGGCTTGTTTGGTTTTGACTGATTTGATTTTTTTTACAGCATCAGTAAATGTTTTGCACACTCCCTCTTCATGTTGCAATCGTCTTGCCTGCCTACTTGACTGGCCTGCCTGCTTGATTTTATCAGAGCTAATTCTCTTTCCAATTTTCTCTGCCTCCACCTTCATTAATTCATTGTGTCTGTAATTTAATGGCACATCTTTCCCATCCTCCCCAGTGACAAAATAACGATACCCCTCCTTCCTAACAATTGTAAATATTTCACTGCTCCACGTTCGTCCCTCTTTTTCGAACTTTGCCTTTTTTATGAGGGTGCGTACTTTCTGGCCAGCCTCAAAATTGAGTGACCAACTTAACAAACGATTGTGACTTTTTTCGTTAACGTATTTTTTCATGAGAGTCTCGTAATCCTTATACATATCATTGGGGGATACGTCACCATTGGAGCTGTGAGGCGAATTGTTGTACAACGTAATAATATTTGTCAAAAACTGCGTCCATATCACTGTTCTGTTTTCATTCATATATTTTTGTATGTACCTTTTTAACGTCCGTGTGGCTCTGTCAATAATGCCGAGCTTGTTGCCTTTGTTTGCTACATGATCATCTTTGGCTACTGTGGTATAAATGGTGATCGTGTGTTTTTCATTAACATTTTTAAATGCTTTATTATCAAAAAAATCATCACCAGAAACAGACCGAATTAAGGAAGCCCCAGCCACCTTTGCATCCTTCAAAAAGGCGTCGTATATGTCTAAAACACTTTCCATCTGATTTGAGCGTATGGGGTAAGCAAATGCCTTTCGTGATAAAATCTCGATGGCCAGGAAAAAACTGCTGACTCCTTTATTTGACTTTTTATATGCAGGAAGCATCACAATATCAATTTGAAACGAATATGGTGCTGCCGTAATCTTATACATAGGCTGTTTTTTCACGGTATTCTTTTTCGAAAATACTTGCTCTAGCTCAGATGATTTGAAGTGCTCATCGTATGCATTCTTAGTGATATCGAATCCTTTTTTCCTCAACAAGCACGTCAGTTTAGCACGTGAGAGAATTCTGTAATCAGCGTTCCTCTCTAACAGGCTTTTTAGGACACCAATACCTCCAGTAGTTAATATACTCATTTGTTTTACAAATGAAGTGTTAAAAAACAAAAATCAAATATTTGTATGCACACAACAAGAAATCCAATTTTTTCTACTTGCTAAAAGGTCACGTCAAACGTCATTTTCTCTAAAGCATCCAAATGGCCGAGTTGCCAAATAGCCATCTCTTGCCTTAGCATTTGACCAATTACATTGTCATAAAACCTGTCAAACCTTGCATAATAATGTCGTTGCTGGAATTTAGCTTTTCCATTTGCGTCAAAACGGCAAAGATAAAAAGCTGTATTCATTTTTTCGCCTAATATATTTAGGATTTCATCTTTTGATGACATCAACAACATTTTAACCGTAAGTAAAAAGTATAGATTTGGGGGAAATATTATGTCAATATTCTTATTTCGGAAGTTGGGAATAATGTATGTCTTCAAAATATATAAGAAAGTCTCAGCATCGTCATCATTCATTAAAAGCTTTGCAGTTATCTCAAATACTTCGTGCATTATTTTGTTTTCCAACACTTTCTCTGCTTCTAATTGATCATCACTCTTCAGAAATGACAAAAAGTCAGACGGAAATTGGACGTTATATTGATCGCCATTCATTACCTTGAGTGTCATCATGGACAAGGTATCCTCCAATATTTCATCAGTACACATCTTCGGCAATATACATTTGCCCAAAAGTGCTGCTAAGTAATCTGAATGTTTTGCAGCAGGTAGCGTTTCAGAAAATATCAATGCAGCTACATGATCTTTCTTGTCTTCATAGTCAAAATCATCAACCATGTCCATCAACTTTTTGTTCAACATTTTTCTATATTTCTCAAGTGCCTTTTCCTTCTTGACTTGTTTGGATTTCATAAATGAGTTGTGCATTATGTTTCTTTTCTATGTAACTAAATGCTTAAATAGATTTCTGTCATTTTTTTTGGTATGGTTTGCATTTTCCGTTGGTTATTAACGGAATTCGGACAATTTGAGTTTCTTGCAAGGTGTAGGGCGGCGATTTTCGTTTATGCTTGATTGGAAATTGTAAATGCGGTTCAAAAATAAGGAGGATATTTTTTCTATTTCAAGTTCTGCCTAGAAATAGATGTGATTCCGGTACTTTTAGTTGGAAGACTCAATTGTGGAATTTCCGGGGTACATGTATTAATTGGAAATGACTAACTGATGGGAATTCCGGGTTAATCTATCGGAACTGATTCAATGATGGGGATTCCGGGTTAATTTGTTGGGAGGGGAGTGTAATATGGGAGTTGGTCAGAGATGATTCAATGATGGGAATTCCGG
>CAISZK010000436.1 GCA_903889915.1 uncultured Bacteroidota bacterium | reverse complement strand
TACGTAATGGCTTTGTCATATTGTTTAAGAAAATAATTCGAAGCGCCGCAGTAATATTGGGCATTGTAATCATCAGGGAAATTTGTGAGGTATGATTCCAAAAGGTTTTTACTACCTGTATAATCCAGTGAATCGTATTTCAGAATAGCATTGGTATATCGCTGATCACTTTCCGACTTTGTGTTGTCCGTAGTTGTTGTCGTATTGAGTAAACCAAACTTTGCGTTTTTACTTTCTTTATCCTCCACTTTAATACTTGCCTTCGATTTTGTTTGTGATTCTGCAAGTGTTGTGATCGTTCTCTCAGGCGCCACTTTATTAAGCAAGGCAGTACTGACGTCAGAGGCATAACCGGAAGTAGGGCTTACACTATCTGTCATTGTTTTCTTATCCTGCTCACTTTTGAATCCTGCAAATAAAGAAATATTTTCATCTTTTTTCGATCCTTCTTTTCTAAAATTTCCGGAATCAATTTTACTTTGATCTCCATCATTTTGGTCATTCCATTTATAAGTAAAGAAATTTTTCTGTTCCGCATTGATAACCGTATTTCCGGCTATAGCAGAACCACCATTGCAGAGCGGAATAAATTTTTCACCTTCTTCTTGTTTTTCATATTCCATAACCTGATTTGAAGGAAGTTTTTTTATAGTTCCGGGAGCATCCGGAGTTATTGGTTGTTCTGCGAAAGCTGCGCTGTCAGCCATCTTTTCCTTTGCAGTTTCGGTCTCACTTCCCTGAGGCATTACAACTTTTCGGGCTTTTTCCTTATTGTAGGCCATCATTTCAGTTCGTGGTTCTTTTGCAAGATATCTGAAAAGAAAAGTAAATCCAATTAAAGAAATGAACGCAGCGGCCACAGCTATCTTTACCCTGAAATCAAAATGAAAAACCCTGCCCGTTTTTGACTGTGTTTTTTTATCAATCTGGTTTTGAATGTTTGCAAATATCCCCGGCAATTTTGATTTATTTTTTACCAGTAAAATTCCATCCAAAGCATCAGAGCAGAGTTCACAATCGGCAAGATGTTTTTCAACAAGGTACTTGTCCTCAACACTGAGTTTGTTGGCTGCATAATCCAGTAAGATAGCAGGCGACAAACAGCTTGTTTCAGAAAAAATATTATTTAGCTTGTTGCTCATATTTGCTTTGAATAAAAATTTTCAAATTCCGTTTTCCATTTTGGATATAGCTTTTCACTTCGTTCAATGAATAACCGGTCATCTCCGCCACCTCATTGTAACATTTCCCATTCAGATAAAAAAGATCAATACATGTCCGTTGCTCATTGTTCAATTGTTCTATTGCATTTCCAAGATGACTCAGATAAAATTCATTGTCGTTTTCATTATCACTATCAAGATGCAAAACATAATCAGATTCCATAAGAACAGGGAAATCTTTTTTATATTCTTCGGCTTTTAGATTTATTGTTCGTTCAGACCGGAGCTTCATCAGACAATGATTTTTTGCTGTTGTATGCAGCCAGCTTTTAAAATTTTCCACCTGGTATTTTTTAAGGTCTTCGGGAAGTTTTTCAAACACCAGCATTACGGCATCCTTGCTCTCATCTTCATCCTTCAGGTATTTCATGCAAACACCAAACACCAGATGAGAATATCTCTTGAACAATTCGCCCACAAATGAATTATCACCCGACTTCCTGTAGGAAGCGATCAGTTCGTTATCGGTGGCAGTATTTGTTTTTTTAAATCTGAACAATTCATTCGTTTTGCGTTGGTAAAATTAGCAATAAAAAAATGATCCCGGAAAATGTTCGTGCTTGTTGTTGATAGTTAGTTGTTCGCAAACCCACAACACTGCTCCTTCTTTATCCAGCTCCGGCCACTGCCACTGCCCTGCCACTGCTGCTATCAGCCCACCTTTACTCTTCTCCCTTACCCCCTCTTTGTTCACATTTTTTGGTTAATAAGTTTTTGAAAAGTTTTATAAAAAAAATCGTTTTGAAAATAAATTTGAAGTAGTATTGCATGTTTTATTTTCAAAAAAAATCAAACACCAAAAACAAGAAAAACTTAGTATTAACTATAAACACAAAAACAAAAACCTAGCGATGAAAAATCCGATTCACCGGGAACAGGAAACTAAAAAAAATGAAATTGCATTAGATGAAGAACCTCCAAGCTTAAACAGCTTGTTAGATTACAGGTTAAATTTCATTACAAATCTCAAAAAGGCAAACGCCGAAGAAAAAGAAACTGAATTCAAAACGATCAGTGAAAACACACAAAAATTCATAAAGAAGCATTACCCCTCCGTTAGCGAAGAAGAATGGCTCGACTGGAAATGGCAAATCCGCAATAGCATCACCTCAAGACAGCAGTTGCAACAGTTCGTTCCCTTAAACATCAAAGAAAAAAACTTTTACTTCTTTAGCGAAGATTCACTTCCATTGCGCATCACTCCGTACTATGCAAGCCTTCTGGAAGACAAACCACGCAACAATCCAATAAGAAAATGCGTTGTTCCACTTGAAGACGAATATATTCGTGCTGAAGGTGAAGCCACAGATCCATTGTGTGAAGAAAATGACAGTCCTCTGCCAAACCTTATCCACAGATATCCCGACAGAGTACTTTTCCTTATCACAGGATTCTGTTCAACATATTGCCGTTACTGCACAAGGTCAAGAATGGTGGCAAAAGAAAAACAATACAAGTTTGGGAAAGCTGAAATGGAAAAGGCGTTTGAATACATTGCCTCACGCAAACAAATCAGAGATGTCCTGCTTTCAGGTGGAGATCCATTAACTATGGGAGACAATCAACTTGATTATATTTTGTCTCGCCTGAAGAAAATCCCGCATGTTGAATTTGTCCGCATTGGCACCAAAGTTCCTGTTGTCATGCCACAGAGAATTACTACCAGCCTGGTGAGTACGTTGAAAAAATACAATCCACTGTGGATAAGTATTCACTTTACACATCCTGCTGAAATAACTCCTGAAGTAAAAGAAGCCTGTGAAAAACTTGCAGATGCTGGTATTCCTTTAGGAAGCCAGACTGTTTTACTTAAAGGAATCAATGATGAAGTTGCCACAATGAAAAAGCTTTGTCATGAACTTCTCAAGATAAGAGTAAGACCATATTACCTATATCAGTGCGATCCTATTTCGGGTTCATCTCACTTCAGGACAACTATTGAAAGAGGCATGGAGATCATTCAAGGTTTACGTGGATATACTTCCGGCTATGCTGTCCCTACTTATGTAGTAGATGCACCGGGGGGAGGTGGCAAAATCCCATTACTCCCGGAATATTATATCGGCAAAGAAGGCGGCTATGTTCAGCTAAAAAATTACACAGGAAAAGTGTATAAATATCCTGACTTTTGCTAAACTCTCTGTAAAAATCCCAAAACTAACAGTATGATAGTAGGAATTTCTTATGATCTGAAATCTGATTATATTTCTGAAGGTTATACTGAAGAAGAAGCCGCTGAATTCGACAGCGAAGAAACCATAGCAGGTATTGAAAATGCACTTATAGCAAATGGGTACTTCACCGAAAGGATTGGGAATATCAGATCATTGTTACATCAGCTTCATGAAGGAAAGCGGTGGGATATTGTCTTTAATATTTGTGAAGGCATTTATGGAATAGGGCGTGAAGCACAGGTGCCCGCCATTCTTGATGTTTTCAAAATTCCTTACACTTTCTCTGACGTACTTGTCAACTCACTTACACTTCACAAAGGTCTTACCAAACGAGTGATCCGTGATCTTGGTTTACCGACTGCCGATTTTGCAGTTGTGGAATCAATAGAAGATATTGACAAGATCAATCTGCCGTTTCCATTGTTTGCAAAGCCTGTTGCTGAAGGTACAGGCAAAGGAATAGATCCAAATTCAATGATCAGCAATTTTAAGGAACTGAAAGAGGTTTGTATTGACAGATTGGAGCATTATAAACAAGCTGTACTTGTTGAAACATATCTCTCCGGCAGGGAATTCACTGTAGGAATAATTGGCAGTGATAATGAATCTGCAGCCTCCGGTATCATGGAAGTGTGCTACAGAAAGCATGTGAAAGATCAGATTTACTCTTACCATTCCAAAGCAAACTATAAAGATCTTATTGATTATTCCGTTCCGGAAAATGATGTTGTAGATAAATGCTATGAAGTGGCAGTAGCAGCCTGGAAAGGGCTTGGATGCAGGGATGGCGGGCGTATTGACCTTAGAATGGATGGTAACAACATCCCTAATTTTATAGAAGTAAATCCACTTGCAGGATTAAACCCTGTTCATTCCGACCTTCCTATTTTGTGCAGGATGGCGGGGACATCCTATGAAGAACTCATTGGGAAAATAATGAAATCGGCTATAAAGAGAATTCAAAAAACATGAAAAACAATAAAGTTGTAATACTGTATAACAAACTTTCAGAAAACCCTCAACCTGATGAGTTGGATGTACTGATACAGGTGAAACTGGTTGCAGACACTTTAAAAGAAATGGGCTATCAAACCAGCGAAGTGCAATTCTCATTTCAAATTGAAGATGCAATAAAACAGATCAAAGAAATTGACCCGGTTTTTGTTTTCAACCTTGTGGAATCAATCAATAATAAAGGAGAGTTGTGTTACTTTGGTCCGGCAATTTTAAACTATCTTCAAATACCTTATTCCGGTGTTCCATTGGATGGGATGTTTATTACTACAAATAAACTTCTCACAAAAAAAATTCTGAAAGGCAATAATATTCCTACTGCTGAGTGGATAGAGTTGAATGAACTTGAAAAGATAAATCCATCATTAAGGTATATCCTTAAACCAAAATGTGAAGATGGTTCACTGGGGCTGGATTACGACAACGTGTTTTATGGAAATGACTCGGTCTATATTGAAAAACTTCACCAGGTTGACAGAAGTAAATTTTTTATTGAACAATACATTGACGGCAGAGAATTCAACATTTCAGTGATAGGCGGGAATAATGGCCCGGAAGTATTGCCACCTGCTGAAATGCAGTTCCTGAATTTTCCTGAAGGCAAGCCTAAGATCATGGGGTATTCTGCTAAATGGACAGAGGATACTTTTGACTATGATCAAACAGAAAGAACATTTGACGTTAAGGAAAGCGACAAACCTTTGCTCGACAAACTGACCGAAATTTGTTTGCAATGCTGGAAAGTTTTTGATCTTAGCGGTTACGCCCGAGTTGATTTCAGGATAGATACAGAGGGCAATCCCTACGTTCTTGAAGTCAATGCCAATCCCTGCATTTCGCCTGACAGTGGTATTTATGCTGCGTGCATGCAAAAGGGTTATTCATTTAAATACTTTATGGAACGTGTAATTGAAGATGCGTTTAAATAGAAGTTAGAAATCAGAGGATAGAAATTAGAAATATTATGAACAATCAAAACTTTAGTTTTCGCACCACAGTGCGTGAGGAAGATAAGGAAATTATACGCGATATACTCCTTTCGGGTGGTTTTTTCTATGATTTTGAAATTGATACAGCAGTTGAACTCGTAGATGATTATTTGCTGGAAGGTGATAAGAGCGGTTATCTTTTTCTCTATGCTGAAGTAGATGGAAAGACAGTTGGCTATACATGCTTTGGGCAGATCGCTTGCACAAAATATAGCTGGGATCTATACTGGATAGCTGTTCATGAAAACATGAGAGGCTCAGGATTGGGTAAACTGCTCATGCGGGAAACAGAAAAGATGATCAAAATTCTCGGTGGAAAAAATGTTTACATCGAAACTTCGGGACGTGAAAAATATGTTCCTACACAAAAATTCTATGATTCCTGCGGCTGCGAACTTATTGCAACCATAGCAGATTTTTATGATGAGGGAGATGATAAGCTGATTTATAAAAGAAGTTTGTGAAATTAAAATCAGATTTTTAGACCACCTGTTTCTATATCAATTATTAGTAGTAGTGTTGATATCCTAAAAAAATCCTAAATTTGTAGTTTGTAAAAAGAGCCTATGAATTTTATTTTTTCAAACCATGCACTTGAGCAAATTCAAAGAAGGGGCTTGAATAAAGAAAAAATTGAAGAAATTCTTTATAGTCCTGATCAGGTTATTGAAATGGAAGGACAAAAGATTTTTCAATCTATCGTACCTTTTATCCCTGATGGAAATTATCTGGTACGAGTTTTTGTCAACACAGAAAAAGAACCTAATTTAATTATAACAGTTTATAAAACTTCAAAAATAAGCAAGTACTATGAAGGTAAAATATGATAAAGAAGCGGATGTCATTTACATTTTATTCAGTGATAAACCTATTAAGGAAAGTGATGAAGATAAACCTGGTGTGATTTTAGATTACGCTGAAAGTGGCGATATTGTTGGCATTGAAATATTGCATGCATCAAAGCAATTTCCAAACCCAACAATAGTTGAATATGAAGTTGCATAAATT
>CAISZK010000435.1 GCA_903889915.1 uncultured Bacteroidota bacterium | reverse complement strand
TACTTCATGGAAGAATTTGTCGAAACAGGAATGGTAGTTTTAGTATCAACATTATTTTCAGCAATGGTCTGACTTGTCCCGTTTAAAGAATTGCTAACAGTTTGTTGTTTCACAGTAGCATCAATTACTTTAGAAACAACCAGGTTGTTTGAAGGAGTAACATTATCCTTAAGTTTAGCATTTGTACCTGCCGAAGCTGAAACAACCGCGCTTGTTTTATCTGATTGAGTATTGACATTAACAGGAGTAGATGTAACTACAGTAGTAACCATACTTGCTTTGTCAGCCTGTGAATTTGTATTAACAGTATTTGATGAAATTGTAGTAGTCACATTACTTGTTTTATCTGACTGAGCATTGACATTAACAGGAGCAGATGTGACTGCAGTGGTAGCCACACTTGCTTTATCAGCTTGTGAATTTGTATTTACAGTATTTGACGAAACTGTAGTTGTCAAATTACTTGTTTTATTTGATTGAGCATTGACAATTACAGGTTTAGATATCACTGCCGAGGTGGCTGTACCTGCTTTGTCAGCCTGTGAATTTGTATTAGCAGCATTTGATGAAACAGTAGAGGTCACATTACTTGTTTTGTCTGACTGAGTATTGACATTAACAGGAGTAGATGTTACTGCTGAGGTAGCCGTACTTGCTTTATCAGCTTGTGAATTTGGAATAGCAGTATTTGATGAAACAGTAGAAGTCACATTACTTGTTTTGTCTGACTGAGCATTAACATTAACCGGTGTGGATGTGACTGCTGATGTGCCTGTACCTGCTTTGTCAGCCTGTGAATTTGTAATAGCAGTATTTGATGAAACAGTAGAGGTCACATTACTTGCTTTGTCTGACTGAGTGTTTGAACTCAAAGTAGCCGGAGAAACAGAGGATGTGGTCGAATTCTCTTTGTCAGTCTGAGAATTTGAATTCATTGAAACAGATGAAACAGTCGAAGCAACCGTCCCCGTTTGATCTCCCTGAGAATTGTTATGAATTGATGTCGGAGGAATCGAAGCAGAAGCTGTGCTCATTTTGTCATTTCGCGAATTTGAATTATCAGTCATTGACTGACCAGAAGAATGATCCATACTTGTTTTGTCAGCCTGCGAATTATTATTAACAGCCTTTGAGGGAGCTGTTGAAGTGATAATGCTGGTTTTGTCACCCTGCGAATTTGTGTTAACAGGAGTTATATCATTGGTTTCTTTTGATACAGGTTTCACTGAATTGTTGGTATTCATGTTGACTTTTCCCATTCCATTCACATAACCTGTTACTTTAAATTCTGTACGTCGGTTAAGCTGATGTTGCTCCTCAGTACAACTCGAATAGACATTGCCTTCGCATGGACATGGAGTCAGAAGTTCACTTTCACCATAACCCTTGCCTGAAATGCGCCGTGAGTCTATGCCTTTACTAACTATGTAAGCTGCGCTTGACTTTGCACGACGATCAGAGAGCGCCATATTATATTCAGCAGAACCACGGCAGTCAGTATGTGAGCCAAGTTCGATGATAATTTCCGGATTGTCCTGAAGGAGTTTTACGATTTTATCAAGCTGGATTGCTGCATCCGGACGAATATACGACTGGTCAAAATCAAAATAAATTTTGTCAATGATGATGGCTTTCCCAATAACAATTTTGTCAAGATAAATATTTTTAAGCCTCCCATCAGCCGGCAATGTATCGAAAGTAACGAAATTGGTAAAATAACCATTTTTACTTGCTGTAGCAGTGTATTTCGGACCCGGGTTAAGTTTGCAAGCCAGATATTTTCCACTGGATTCTGTTAATAAATTATCACAGACTTTATCTCCTTTATCCTTTGTAATTACAACAACAGCGCTATCTATAGGCGGATGTTCTCCCGCTTTTTCATAAACGAAGCCAAGAAAATTATTATTTTTTGCAAGTTTAATAATAAAGGGGTCCGGATCAACTCCCGGAATGAATCTGACATTATTTTGAGGGTTATAATCTTGTGCCTCGGCATTTATTGATAAAGGATTGTTTGGAAAAACATTCACCTGATATGTTCCTCCATTGTCAGATAGATTTTGTTTTTCATTAATGGTACTATCACTGAGAATGATCGTAGAAGCAATAAGTGCTGATGAAGCACTGTCTTCAACCAGAACTTTAAATATTCGCTTAACAGGTTTCGTTATAAAAAATGAATAAATATCATCATCACCTTCGGGTTTTCTGCTGGAAGTAAAGTAACCGCTGGTATTATACTTACTGAACACTATCCCAAAATCATCTTTGCTTGAATTCATCGGAGCACCCATATTCACCGGTTTTTGAAATGTAGTATCAACTAATTTGGAATAAAAAAGATCAAGACCACCGAGGCCGGGAAGCCCGTCGGATGAGTAGTACAGTGTATTCAGGGAATCAACATAAGGAAACATCTCGTTTCCTTTGGTATTAATTGTTTTTCCTAAATTTTTGGGAGTACCCCATTCTCCATGATTGAAATCAGTCAGATAAAGATCAGTTCCGCCATATCCTCCCGGAGCATCAGAAACAAAATAAAGTTTTTTAAAGTCAGGGCTAAAACATGGATGTCCGACTGAATAGTTATCGCTGTTAAATGGAAGAGGTACAATATTTGTCCACTTGCCATTTTTATTCACGGCCATGTACAATTTGAGTTTGTGGGTCCCTGCCGTGTCCTGCCCAAGCCTGCTATTATAGTAATTGTTTCTGGTAAAAACTACGGTATCCTGGTACTTTGTAAAAGCCACAGGACCTTCATGATATTTGGAGTTAATCTCTCCTTTAAGTTTAACAGCTTTATCAGATCCGTTAGCTACAAAATAAAGATCCAGATATTTCGAATAATCCCAGTCAAAAGTATTTTTTACAACAGAAGAAGAAGATGTTCGGTTTGAAACGAAAACAATCCCATTTTGATATAGTACAGGACTAAAATCAAGCTGACCTGAATTAAAGGGAACTGTTTTGATATGATAACGGTCTGAATCGGCATAAAAATTATTCAGATTGCCATAAGCATTGGCAAATGTTTTTCCGCGTGGATCAAGAGCCATATCTTTGTAATATTCCGAATACCATTTTTTTGATTCTTTGTACTTCTTGTTTTCGGCTAAAGACTGGGCATAATACAATTTATATTCAGGTTGTATTTTCCATGCCTTTACAACTTTTGCAAGCCAAAGTTCAGCACTTTTACTATCGTTTATTTTTCGATAACAAAGAGCAAGTTTTTCCTGAATATTCAAACTCGTAGTATCTTTTTTAATAAGCGCCAGATAATTTTCAATTGCTTGCTTATAATAGAATCTGTTGAAATCATTGTCCGCACTTCTTTCCAATATGCTTTGAGCATGAGAATTTTGGAATAAAAATGCAAGTGGGATGAACAGGATGATAAGTATTTTTTTCATATCAGTTTTATTGATTGTAACAAAACAAATTTTTACTTTTTTAATAGCAGTTTTTAACTCAGTTATGATTTAGAAATATCTCGGTGTAACGATGCGGGTTTTGGAAAAATTAAAGTCATATTTAAGCATTAGTTCATGACTACCGTAATTGAATTTATTCAATTCAGTTAGTGAATAATCAAAGGCATATCCGACACTTAGCTGATTATTAAGTCTCAACTCAAGCATTGCGATCATGGCGTCACCTGTACGATAAGAAGCACCAACACCAAGCATTTCATAAAACCACAGATTTGCATTAAAATCAACTTCCAAAGGTGCACCATTGACATATTTCACGAGTATTGACGGCTTCAGCACATAATCTTTGTTGAATTTGATAACATAACCTGTGGAAAGGAAGAAATGACGGGCTTGAATATACCCTTCAATATTCGAATGTTGAAACAATGACTTTTTCAAGAGGTAAGGAACAGATAGTCCAAAGTAGAACTTTTCAGAATTGTAAAATAATCCTGCACCAAAATTCGGGAATAATTCATTGATATTTTTTGAGAAAGCATAATCATACATTGAATTGTTCTGGCTATACTCTACCTGATCATAGCTCGCCCTGAGATTTGAAAGACCCGCCTGCAAACCAAATGCCAGTGTACTTTTTCGAAATTTGATCCTGTAGGCGTAGGCAAGATATCCTCCGGTATTTTTCGAAATCCCAATTTTATCATTATAAACTGTTACCCCTAATCCAACTTTGTTTTTAAACAAAGGTGCATCAAGTGAAAAAGTTTCGGTAACAGGTGCTCCATCAATTCCAACCCATTGGTCGCGGAATAAGGCATTAGCACTAAGCACTTCATGATTCCCTGCATAAGCAGGATTGATCAATAGCTGATTGAACATGTATTGGGAATACATTGCATCCTGCTGTCCAAATGATTTAACGCTAATTATTAATGCTAATGCAATTAATAAAGTTGTTGTTGTTTTCATGTGTTTCATTTTATAATATTTTTATAAAAGCAAGTATGGGTATCAAGTACCAATCCTTGCTTAGTTCATTTATCTTTTAATTGTTACATAACCCACGTAAGGTTTATCTCCATTGTTAAGATCCACAATATAGAAGTAGGTTCCATCAGGCAATATACCATTACCATTGATTCCTACATTAGAGGTACCATTCCAGGTATTCTGGTAATCATCTTGTTTGTAAACAATATCTCCCCAACGATTGTAAACTTTCAGGTCAACCACATAATTGCCGGCCCCGTCAATCACAAAGTAATCAAAATTACCGTCACCATTTGGAGAGAATCCTGCTGGAATAAATATTGGAACATGTATCAGTGTAACAGGTGTTGGATTATTTTCTCCCGGCTCATTGGCATTACCATCGCCATTGGGATCAGGATTATAACCGTCATTTGAAATATCTGTGACATAGTTACCATCGGAACCTGTTCCATAACCGACTGCTGTATTATAGTAAACCTGGGTTCCACCGGACATAACAACATGGACTGTGAATTTAATGCTGTCAGTAGCTCCAATGGCCAATGTACTTGCTGAACTGTTGAGGAGATACATATCTGTCAACCCATTAAAAGTGATACTTGCTGAAAGCGCACCGGTAGCAATGGGTTCAGAAACAATATTGAAAATTGTCGGACTTGGGAATGTCACTGCAAGATTATCCGTTACCTGAACATTGCTTAACAGATCGTTTCCAAGATTCTTTACAATTATTGAATACCTGATATTGTAACTTCCATCTTTAAGTTTTTCAACTGATTCAACAGATTTTGCAAGTCCGATTGCAGGTATTATCTGTGTACATGGAAGAATGGTTAAAGTCATCGAACTTGTAGCAGAACCGCAAACTCCTGTACCGGTTACAGTCAAAGTAAGTATAACCGTTCCACTCTGAATGTCATTTGCACTTGGAGTATAAATTGGATTCAAAGAATTTACGTTATTAAAATAACCTGTTCCTGATGTAGTCCAAACCAAAGAATTATAGTTTGCTGCTGTTGCTCCAGTGAGATGAATTATAGAATTACATTGAATTGTAGTATCAATACCGGCATTAGCAGTAGCTCCTGCATTAACAGTAATCGTCATAGAATCAATAGCTACAGATGCGCATCCTGAATTTGGATTGACTGCCAATAATAAAGTAATGATACCAGTTTCTCCCGAAGAAGGAGTATAAGTAGGCGTTAATGTTGAAGCATTAGTTATTGAACCGGATCCTGAATTTGTCCAATGCACACTCGAATAATTGCTTGCACTTGCATTCGAAACCGTATATGATGAACCTTGACAGATGGATGCATCAGTACCTGCATTTGCTTCAGGAGCTTTGTTGATAGTAAGTGTTATTGAACTTGTAGCATTACCACAAGGAACGTTTCCATATGCAGTTAATGTAAGTGTAACAATACCTGCATTGATATCAGCAATACCCGGAGTATAAATAGTCTGAATAGCTGCGTTATTGCTGAAGGTTCCTGTTCCTGAAGTTGTCCATAAAATGCCTGTATTATTTGATACAGTTGCACTGTTGATGACATAGTCGTTGCCTCCGCATATAGTAGTATCAGCAATACCGATATTTGCAGTAGCCGCACCATGAATTGTAATTGACATTGAAGAAATGGCGGCGGAAGCACAACCTGAATCAGGATTGGCTGTTAATGTAAGAGTAACAATTCCTGTCTCCCCTACCCCCGGTGTATAAGTTGGTGTAAGTGTTGAATCGTTGATTAATGTTCCTGTCCCATTTGATGTCCATACAATGGTTGAATAATTACTTGCACTGGCCCCACTGATTGTATAATCAGAGCCTGCACAAATAACAACATTTGAACCTGCATTAGCTAATGGTGCTCTGTTTATATTCAGAGTAATTGAACTTGTTGCATTACCGCATGGGCTGTTGCCATAAGCTGTAAGTGTCAGTGTAACAAAGCCAGCATTTATATCAGCAGTACCTGGAGTATAGATTGGGTGCAGGGTAGCCGTGTTATTAAATGTTCCGGTGCCTGAAGTAGTCCATAACAAACCACTGTTGTTCGATACTGCAGCAGTGCTGAGATTATAATCACTACCAGCACAAATTGTAGCAAAAGAAGTTCCAATATTTGCAGTAGCGGATTCATTAATAGTGATAGTCATAGTTGAAACAAAAGAAATGCTACAACCGGAGTTGGGATTAGCTGTCAATACCAATGTAACTGTCCCGGTTTCACCGACACTAGGCATATAAGTTGGAGTCAGTGTCGAATCATTGATTAACATTCCTGTTCCATTTGTTGTCCAGACTATGGATGAATAATTGACTGCACTTGCTCCACTAATGGTATAATCAGAACCTTCACAAATTGTAACATTGGCTCCGGCATTTGCGACTGGTGATCTGTTGATGTATAGAACCATCGTACTTGTTGCATTTGGACATGGACTGTTACCATAAGATGTGAGTGTCAGAATCACTGAACCGGCATTGATATCTGCGGCGCTCGGTGTATAGATTGGTTGAACTGCAGCAGGATTACTGAATGTTCCGGTTCCTGATGTTGTCCATAACAATCCATTATTATTGGATACTGTTGCAGCATTGAGATTGTAATCACTGCCTTCACAAATCGTAGCAGTTGCTACACCAATGCTTGCAGTTGCTGGAGCATTAATGGTGATGGTCATTGTTGATACTGCTGCCGTTGAACAACCGGTATTTGGTGTGGCTGTCAGTGTCAATGTTACTATGCCGGTTTCACCTGTTCCCGGAGTATAAGTCGGTGTAAGTGTTGTTCCATTACTTATTGTTCCGGTTCCATTGGATGTCCACTGGATGCTGGCATAATTGTTTGCACTTGCTCCACT
>CAISZK010000434.1 GCA_903889915.1 uncultured Bacteroidota bacterium | reverse complement strand
TAACCATTCTAACTTTGAATTACCATAGTTCTCAATATCATTCCATGTCTCTGCTCCACATATTACTGCTGCAATGGTGATGAAGATTACATCTTCTAATAAATGATCCTTTGTCCTGTCAACTCTTGGATCTTCTAACTCCGAAAAATAGTCTAAAGGTGATTTCATGCTTTTTTTCTGGTAAAAAAAACAATTTTATCAGCTTATAGAACAAGTCGTGTACTGTTTTTATCACCACCCTCTTGTTAATTTAGATGCGTTTGCCCTGACAAAAAATATTTCATCTTCGCTGAATTATTTATATTTGCCTAAAATAACCACCCATGGATTTAAGAGACATATTGTACATCCCAGGCAAACCCGGTCTTTACAGGGCTTTGTCGCAAGTCAAAAGCGCAACCATCGTTGAATCGCTTACGGACAAAACGAAATTCCCCATCTATGCATCAAGCAAAGCCGTGCATCTTGAAGCCATTATTATGCACACCATGCCACCACAAACTGAAACTTATCTGAGCGTGATAATGGATTCAATTTACAAAAAAGAATCAGGCGGACCATGCATTGATCCTGAATCGGACGAAGAAAAACTGTGGAAATACTTTGGTGAAATTCTTCCTGATTACAACAAGGAAAAAGTCTATATCCGTGATGTGCGTAAGTTATTTTTATGGTATAATTATTTTCAGGGTTTGGGATTGTTAAAGAAAGATGAAACCGATAATGAAAAATAGTCAGCAGTCATTAGTCAATAGTCATTAGAATGAAAACAACGAAATTATTATCACCATACAAACTCGGCAATATCTGGCTGAAAAATCATGTGGTGATGGCCCCGCTGACACGCTCACGTGCTATCGGAAATATACCGAACGATCTGATGGCGCTGTATTACGGACAGCGTGCAGATGCAGGATTGATCATCGCTGAAGGCACTTCGCCTTCGCCAAACGGACTGGGTTATCCGAGAATACCGGGCATTTTCAGCAAGGAGCAGATCAAAGGCTGGCAGAAGATCACTTCTGTGGTGCATGAAAAAGGCAGCAAAATTTTTCTTCAGATCATGCACACAGGCCGCATCAATCACCAGTCGAATCTGCCGGAAGGTGCAATCATATTGGCTCCGTCGGCTGTGAAAGCTGAAGGCAAAATAAGAATAGGAACAGGCGAGTTGATGGATTTTCCGGTGCCAAAAGAAATGTCATTAGAAGAAGTTGAGATCGCAAAGAACGAATTTATACAAGCAGGAATAAATGCAATTGAAGCAGGTTTCGACGGTGTGGAACTTCACAATGCAAACGGGTATTTGCTTGAGCAGTTCCTTTCGCCAATAACCAATACGAGGAATGATAACTATGGTGGCAGCATAGAAAATCGTTGTCGTTTTGTGCTTGAAGTTGTGGATGGACTGGCTGCTTCAATAGGAAAAGAAAAAACAGGCATCAGGCTTTCGCCTTATGGCATTGCCGGTGATATGCATCATTATGATCAGATTGATGATACTTATGTTTACCTTACCAAAGAACTAAGCAAAAGGGAAATCGTTTATCTCCATTTTCACAATGTAGCAGCCTTAGGTGTCAAAGGAGTTCCGGCAAGAACAGAACAGTTGCTAAGGGCAAATTTCAAAAATACATTCATGGTGTGCGGGGGTTTGAATAAAAATAAAGCCGAAGAAATACTTAAAAGCAATACCGCCGACCTCACTGCATTTGGAAAGCCATTCATCAACAACCCTGATCTTGTTTTCAGATTTGAGAATGATATTCCCCTTGCTGATAATTTGGATGTGAACACATTTTACACTGCTGATGAAAAGGGGTATTCCGACTACCCTCTCGCAAGAAACGTTACCAGTTGAAAATAAAATGAAGAAAAAACAAATCATCGAAAGTACTGCTGAATTTATCAAAGCAAGATTAAAAGGTGAAGGCTCCGGCCATGACTGGTGGCATATTTATCGGGTCTGGAGGACTGCAATCAAAATCAACGAACAAGAAAAGGGGGACAATTTCATCATTCAGCTTGCAGCGCTGTTGCATGATGTTGCTGATTGGAAATTTCACGATGGCAATGAGGAGATAGGTCCGCAACTGGCAAGGGAATGGCTGGAAGGATCAGATGTTGATGAACGGGTGATCAGAAATGTTTGTCAGATCATCAGAGACATTTCATTCAAAGGTGCAGGTGTAATAACTCAAATGAAGACACCTGAGGGGATGATCGTACAGGATGCCGACCGCCTTGATGCAATTGGTGCAATAGGGATTGCCAGAGCTTTTGCTTATGGTGGCAGCAAAGGACGCGAAATTTACAATCCAGACATCATGCCTGAATCACATAATTCCTTTGAACAGTATAAAAAAAGCAAAGGCACTTCAGTAAATCATTTCTATGAAAAATTGCTTCTTTTGAAAGATCTGATGAATACTAAAACTGCCAGAAAAATAGCAAAAAAACGACATGATGTCATGGTAGATTTTTTAGTCCATTTCCATAACGAGTGGAAAGGAGTTGAATGAGGAATGAGATTTCATATAGATTGTTAACGCAAATACCGGACAATTCAGGATCATTTTCTATGTGAAGTTCTTTGTATCTACTGTGTCTTTGTGGTGAAATTATTTTAAGGAGACAAGCAAATTAGAAAAGACAATCACACAATTTAATTTCCAAACATCTTTTTCCAGAACCCTTTCTTAGGCTGTTCTGCTGCGGGTTTTTCATTATTTGGTGGTTTGACCGCAGGCTGATTTTGGTGAGATTGCTGCTGAACTAACCCGTCAATATTAATACCGGAATTCTTCAACTGTTCCTGCACTGTCTTCAAAATATCATCAGCATTCGCGGCATCTCCCGAAATGATCTTCCCGTTTTTCATCACTACCGTATTTGTGGTTACTGTTGTTGTGACATTACTGAAGTTCTTCAGAAAATTATTCACATCGAACTGCTGATTGTTTGCTTCCTGGTGCAGATCAATACCAGTTCCGCAAAATTCACAAGTGGTCATCTTTTCATTGAACAGATCACCATGCAACTTAATTTGTCCTCCGCATGAAGGACAGAGTAATGGTTTTGCTTCCATATCAACTTAACTTTTCGTTATAATTTCAGTGTATTTAAAACGGTCTTTCTTTTCAAAACTCTTTCAAATTCTTTCTGTATCGTAAGCCTTCCTTAAAGAAATTTTCAGAGCAAATCGCAATTATATTTTGACGCTAAAGTAACATTTTTTTCAAAATAAAAAACCGGCACAGCGAGTCACTTCAATTATTGAGCAATGATCATTTATCATCACATCCTGCCAATGATAAATAAAAGATGAAATAATTTTAATGGGAAAAGCTTAAGAACAAAGAAAATTCTGCGGACAATCCGGCTACATTCGTACCGGCACTTCAATCCCCAACAGGCCCATTGCTGAACGTATCACTGAAGCTGTGAATTCAGACAATACCAAACGCATGTTTACGATGTCGCGATTCTCTTCTTTTAAAATGGGTATCTCCTGGTAAAAGCCGTTGTATTCCTTAGCCAGATCATACGTATAATTTGCAATAAGCGCAGGGCTGAACAGCGCCGCAGCTTCCTTCACAACGGCGGGATATTCATAAAGCAGTTTGATGATCTCCTTCTCTTTTGGAAGTAAGGTCTCAATGTTGATCCCGGTGCTGGTCCATGTTTGTGCTGCATCCTTTGCTTTATTCAGAACAGAGCAAATTCTTGCATGGGTATATTGAATGAAAGGGCCCGTGTTCCCGTTGAAATCAATGGATTCTTTGGGATTGAAAAGCATATTCTTTTTGGGGTCAACTTTCAGAATAAAATATTTCAGAGCGCCCAGACCGATCATCCTGAAAAGTTTGGTTGCTTCATCTTTGCTCAGGCCCTCGGTCTTTCCCAATTCTTCCGTAGTCTTTCCTGCGGTCTCTGTCATTTCATCCATTAGGTCGTCGGCATCAACCACTGTGCCTTCGCGCGATTTCATTTTTCCTTCAGGAAGATCAACCATGCCATACGACAAATGAAAAATGCTGTCAGCCCAGTTTCTTCCAAGCTTTTTGAGCACTATCTTCAAAACATCAAAATGATAATTCTGCTCATTGCCGACAACGTAGATCATTTTATCAGGATGATGTTCGTCATAACGCATTTGGGCAGTTCCGATATCCTGGGTCATGTAAACTGAAGTGCCGTCGGAGCGGATGAGTAATTTTTCATCAAGTCCGTCAGCGCTGAGATCAGCCCACACAGAGCCATCGTCTTTTCTCAAAACCGCATTTGCTGCTAAACCTTCTTCAACAATTTTTTTCCCCAGAAGATAGGTCTCGGATTCATATTGGATCTGGTTGAAATCTATTCCAAGCATCTTGTAGGTTTCATCAAAACCTTTATAAACCCAACTGTTCATGGTGTTCCATAAAGAGATGGTTTCTGCATCACCGGCTTCCCATTTGCGAAGCATTTCCTGCGCTTCAACAATCAATGGAGCCTGCTTTGCCGCATCTTCTTTTGAAACGCCGTTATCCATGAGAGATTTTATTTCCTCTTTGTATTTCTCGTCAAACAACACATAATACCGGCCAACCAGTTTATCACCTTTCATGCCTGTGGACTCAGGTGTTTCACCCCTCCCCCACCGCTGCCATGCAAGCATTGACTTGCAAATATGGATTCCACGATTGTTGACAAGGTTTGTTTTTACAACATCATAACCGTTTGCTTTCAGAATCTCAGCGACCGACCAACCCAGCAAATTGTTGCGGATATGGCCCAGATGAAGTGGTTTGTTTGTATTGGGAGACGAGTATTCAACGAGAATCTTTTGACTTTTCTTTTCTCCTGAAAATCCGAAATTCTCTGATTCAGTTCTGCGCAGAAAATTGCTCCAATAGCTGTCATGGATAAGAACATTCAAAAAGCCTTTAACAACATTGAAAGACTTTATTTCTTCAATCTCATTTTGCAAGTATGTTCCGATTTCATTGCCGGTAAGGTCAGGAGATTTTCGGGAGAGTTTGGTAAAAGGGAAAACAACAACGGTAAAGTCTGCAGATTCGCGATAAAGCGGAATAGTCTTTTGCACACTGACACTATCAACACCAATTTCAGTTGCGTAGAGTTTACAAATGGCCTCAGCCGTTTTCATCGCGATCATTTTCTCTATCAGCATAGGGTAAAAATGTTAGTTGTTCGTTGTTTGTTGTTAGTGGTTTATTGTTTGTTGAAAGTTTAAAGTTCAATGTATGGTTTGACCTATTCGTATTTGTTCAGAAGTTCTTTCAATAGTGGTTCAATCGTTGACAGTAATAGTTTTTCCTTGTCTTCTTCATTGTAAAATGAGATACTTGACAACACTGCGCCATTCCTGATAAGGTCAATTTGATGTTCACTTATCTCCACCAGGTAATCATTTGTTGTCAGCATGCTTTTCATTGATTCTTCGATTTCATTTGCATTGTCAAGAATTACAAGGTCCGCACCATCGTGGAAAAATCCGAAATCTAAAATGTCATGCCTGTCATGGCAAAACAGTGCAAAATCCATTCGGGGATCTCTAAGAATGATCTTCACATTATTGTCGTGGCGTTCATTTTTGGTGATATATGATCCATTAAAATAAACACCACCGGACGTAAGGCTACCAAAAAAGACATCCTGCTTTAATGCTTTCAGTTTTTTATAAATGGAATCTGCGATGTTCTGTGAAATACTGTTCCCTGCAATTATTGGTATTCTTGCAAATTCCGGCTGTTTAAAATGTGAGTCGAATATCTTACCAACAATATCAATATAATCACCGACACAAACCAGGTTATACGCAGATGTTTGAGGAAACACACCAACACCATCAATTGCAAACTTACTTTCATACCTTGAAACAGTAATATCGTCTGCAAGGGCATAAAATTCCAGACAGGTTATCCTGAACAGTTTTGCAATATGTTCAATCAACTGGATAATGGAAGGGTGAACATGTTTTGTAACATTGATGGTCGTAACAGCAATGCTTTCTTCGTTTACAGGACCACAAACAACATTTTGGCCTTTTTTTGGAACTGAGTGAAGGCCCATTTTCTGGGACTCCAGTATCTCATCCAACACATTGTCCATTTCGATCTGATGGAGTCCAAATGGTGGACGTCTGTATGATGTGCTATTTTCATTTTCAATCAGGGTCTTCATATTGTCATGACCATTTCCGGTCACATAAGCAGGAACAACTTCAACAGCACCCGCAAACTTACCATCAATTGTCCACAGATAGAAATTCTTTTTACCATTTTCCTTTTCAACAACCACACCATCCCCGTTAGTTGCATTGTTCATAAGATCTTCGAAGATCAATTCAACAGTCTTTTTTGAATCAATTTCATTCCTGATATCCTTAGAATTATTTTCGAGCCTCATGGAAACAGGAAAGCCCAATTTCATGGCTTCTTCCACAGCCTCTTCCTCAGCAAAGCAAACTTTTCTTCTTATTACAGGAAAGCCATACAGGTCGAAAAAATCATAATTTAACTCTTCAAATCCAAGAAGCTCCATGTCTATATAACTATCTTTTTGAATTTCTGATTGGCTGGTGCGAAGTTGTTTTTTGCCATAACCAAACTGATATGATCCTTCTTCCTCAAGCTTGAACATTGGAATGTTCCGGCTAACAGCAGGTGCAAAATATTCAGTGTTGCTTTCATCCGGTTCAATATAATTTTTGAATTGTCCATCCTGTACCTCTGACCATTTTTTGTTGAAACCGAATTCACTCATTTGGTTCATGGATTTAAACCATTCACTTACCAGGCTAACACAGTTCTCGGCTTTCCTTTCAATGCAATATTCAACAGCAACAACAAATTCATCACCATCTTCCTTTATAGAATATTCTTTCAGGTAAGTATTATAACCAAGCCTCATAACCTGAAGCAGTGTAGATGCAAAAAGATCAATAACAGTCGAGGGCCTCCTGTTTGCCAATTCAGGGAATTCTTTGTAAACAGTTTCTTTATAATAGTTCACCTCGGGTCCGTCAGGATCAAGGTAGATATTAAATACAATAGCTTTTTTATTCAGGTAAAGGTTTGAACCTTTATAGATATAGAATTTGCTAACATCAAAATCGTTGGGACTTACCATTTGTTTATTGTGTTATTCAATGAAGGTCAAAAGTAAAACATTTTTTAAATCGTCTGAGATAAAAAGCATTTCATTAAGAAAATTTAGCATAAAAAAACTGAATCCAGACATGATTGCAATAGTTGTTTAATAAAAATCAAACGAAGCAAAAATGCGTGGATTCAGTATTGCATGGTGTTTGAGTCAGGGTTACCTGCTCAACAACGAAATTACAAATTATCTGTTGATCGTGGTCTGTAAAATTGCAAAAGGAAAATTAATCTCTTCTGAAATTACTTCTGTCACCACCGCCGCCTCTGGGTCCGTCAAAACTTCTTCTTTTGGTTTGTGGCTTGTCAGTTCTTGGTTTTGCAACGGAAACCTGGATGGTCTTGCCATCATAATCTGCCTGGTTCAATTCTTCAATTGCTTTATTGGCTTCTTCTTCGTTATCCATTTCAACAAAGCCAAAACCTCTTGACCGTCCTGAAAACTTGTCTGTAATAACTGATGCTGATTTTACTGCACCGTACTCTTCAAATAATGACTTTAAATCATCGTTACTGATCCTGTAACTTAGGTTTGAAACAAAAATGTTCATAACTGTATAAATTTATATGATTGAATGATTTGATCTGAGTTTTGCGCAGGAAAGCAGGTGATAGGAACTTGACTTAAAGTGGAAATTCTATACAAAAAATGAATGCAGAAACCTGGAATAAAACTATTATCAAAAATTAACGATGCAAAGGTAACATTAATAGCAATACAAAAAAAATATAAATGAGGTTAAAAAACAAGTTTTACATGCATAAAAAAAGGCGAAAGAAGAATCTTTCGCCTTTAATCGTTGCTAAAAACGTTACTGTTTCATGATATTCTTTACGGCAAATCCTTTGGAAGCGGTAAGTTTAACAAGATACATTCCTGCAGTTTGATTGCCAAGGTCGAGGTCGAGATGGTTTGTCCCCATGTCAACATTCCAGTTACTGCTGCTGATGAGTCTGCCAAGCATATCGGCAATTTCAAGCTTTACTGTTTCCTGTTTATCTGCATTGAAGCTAACAGTAAACGCATTATTAAAAGGATTCGGGTAAACGCCCATTGCAAGATCTGCATTATACACCTGAATGCTTTGTTGTGAATGGGGACTGAAGCAAATGTTGTCTATGTAGGCATTATCAAGAGTTAAAGGCATTCCAAGATAGGTAGTATCCTTTGCACAATTTCTTGTTTCAATCGTCAGAGTGAACTCCTGTCCTGCATAGGCGTCAAGGTTAATAAAATTGGTAACCCATGGGTCTGAACCCGGGGTTGTAGGATTATAAGTATTCCCGATCATCGTACCATTTACAAGAATTCTTAAGTTACTTGTCTTGGTATAATCTCCTGCTCCCAATAATTGGGTGTAAATTAATCCGCCATCCGTTTGTTTCAGATCGAAACGCATATTTAAAGTACTCCAGGCAGTGGCATCAACGCAGAAATTCACCTTTGCTGATAAAAAGTCATTGATGGCCCAGGTATTCAACCCATCAGGGAATTGAATCAAATTGATATAATCCATGGCATTTCCGCCTGTCATCTGGAAACCTTTGGTCCCTGTGTGGTGTGCAGCAGCAGCAACCCATGCATGAGAATAATGAGTCGTTTCAATAAGCATCAGGTTATTAATATTTGCCTCCTCAAAACCGATTGTATCATAAGACAAATTCACCGGGTTCTTCACAACATAACCGGCAAACATATTATTTGCAGAATATGTATCAGGATGATATTCCGTCCATGCATCAATTGTATAGTTATTAGGAATAGAAAGATCGGCAGGAACAGTGAAGGTATGATTGAATGTACCATTAGGCATAATTGTTTGAGGGATCTCAATAGTATCGCGAACAGCAGCGCCACCATTCACACGGTATGCAAGGATCATCGTATCTCCGGCTGCAAGAGAATCGCAACCAAAAAACTTCACATCAATGTTTACCGGCTCTGCATTTGTCATGTGGCAGGCCGAAATCGGGCTGTTTATTGCGCTTACACCAACATCAACATTTTGGTGAATTTTATTTAAGAAGGTATATCCGAGAATACTGTCGTTTGCTGGTTGCAGGTCATGAGGATATTTCACCCAAATGTCAATAGTGTGTGATCCGATAACAGAAAAATCAACAGTTGGTGTAAATGTAAAAGAAAGAGTATCGCCACCGTTTAAATTGGCTGACAAAATAATGGTATCATTAATAATTGCACCACCATCAACTTTACAGGCTACAGGAATAGTATCCCCGGCAAGTAACACCAGACTGCATCCGTTGTATTTAATTCTTGCCGAAATCTGTTCAGCATTTGTATAACCACAGGCGGTAACAGGGTAAATAATATCCATCATTTGAAGATCGTTATCGGCAATTGGATAACCAACACCAATGGCATACATCGCATTTGATGTTTGAATCACTGCATTTGAACAGGCGCCATACAGATCTTCTGCTGCATGTAAAGCTCCAATCCGTGCATCAGCATAATTTGAAGAGGAGGTCAGATATACTGTAAGCATTCTGTAGGCAATCTGAGCTGCTGTGTCAATACCAAGTCCGCTTACGCTAAATACGCTGCCATTATCATTTGTTCCAGAACCTCCGACAGAAAGCAGGTAAAACCAATGGTTCAGAGGACCACTGTTCGTGTGCACACCACCATTATCAATAGCGGGATTGGAAACCCAATATTGCCCTTTGTAGGTATCAGGGTTTTGATCAACCTTGGGATCGGCCAAACTGCGCAAACCAGTATGATTGACAATATCAATATCCTCACCTTCCAGCCAATCACCATGAACAGAGTCAGCAAAAAACTCAATGCATGTTCCGAAAATATCACTCAACGATTCGTTCATTGCACCGGATTCATCCTGGTAAACCAGATTGGCTGTATGTTCAGTAACAGCATGAGTTATTTCATGACCTCCTATATCAAGAGATGTAAAAGGGCTGTACTGTGTGCCGTCACCGTCACCATAAGTCATTTTTGTACCATCCCAGAAAGCATTATCATAATTCACATCATAATGAACATAGCTCATGAGTTTAGCGCTATCATTGTCATAGCTTACACGTCCGAACTTTTGCAGATAAAAAGCGTAAGTCATTTCAGCAGCAAAATGGGCATCGGTTGCAACTTCATCCTGATTTGCATTAACATTGTTCCAGTAGTTGTTTGAATCTAAAAAATCAACTGCAGCAGTGTAGTCAGTACCCTTAAGCATGTTGTATGTTTCAATGCCTTTGCCAAAATGTTTATTGCGGAGTCTGAAAACATTTGCTGAAACAGAATCGGTCCAGATTTTCTGTGTTCCTGAGTATTTTGTTACTGCTGTACCCTGCACGTCTGTTGTCATCAGTCTGTTTTCAGTAAATAAGATCTGACCGGTTATGGCATCAACAAAGACATATTTTCTGCTAACAGGTTTGCTGGCATAAATATCCACTTTATAAACCAGCTTGTAATTAGCCGCAATTCCCGAGCATGACTGATCAGCCAACATTAGTTCAGGTTGTGGGTAATAAGTAGCATTGGGATCACTCTTGATCTTCTTAAGCAAAGCTTCCTCACCTGCATTTTCCCACATGTAACTTTGGGCGCCCGTATATGTGATTGCTTTTTCTCTGGCTTCCTGTATTGATAGTGCAGGAGTAACACTGCAATTTATTCCTGTCACAAGTTTTCCGTTACCGCTAACAGCAATACCATCTTTAGAATGGATGAGATATTCACCTGCTCTAACGGTGATCCCTTTGAAAGATTGTTGAAAGCGATAGTTTGTAAATCCCAATTTGTCTGACTCTTGTTTTTTCAAAGTCATTTCATCGCTTGCAGCAAGCCCAAACGCCTCTTTGTAGTTGGCAAAGATCTTCAAAGGATCCAATTGCTTTTCTGTTTTAAACTTCACCCATTCTGTTGTTTTTTCAGACTGTGCGATCAAAGCAAGCTTACTAGTGGAAGACTGTCCATGGACAGTGACAACGAAAGCAACAAGGGTAATAATTGTAAGAATTTTTTTCATCGTTAATTATTTAATTGTTTTATTATTTAGTTCTTTGTTTAATTTGCTTTTTCTGATTCCGTATGTAAAGTAAATAATGAAACCAATAGCCATCCAGATAATCAAACGGAGCCAGGTATCAAAAGGCAATGAGACCATCTGAGCAAGACAAATTGCTGCTCCCAAAATTGGGATCACAGGTACAAATGGTGTGCGGAATGGTCTGTGTAATTCAGGTTTTTTAACTCTCAAAATAATGACACTTATACAAACAATTGCAAATGCAAGCAAAGTGCCAATTGAAACAAGTTCACCCAGAATTCCTATTGGTAAAATACCTGCAATTATCATTGCTACAGAACCCGTAACAATTGTGCTAATGTAAGGTGTTTTGAACCGCTTATGAACTTTAGAAAATATCGGGGGCAGTAATCCATCTTTAGACATTGAGAAAAATATTCGTGGTTGTCCCATCAACATAACCAATATAACTGAGCTTAACCCAGCAATAGCTGCAATTTTAATAATAGGTCTTAGCCAAAACATGCTGGCACCCATTTCATCTACTCCAACTGCAACAGGGTCGGCAACATTTAATTTTGTAAAACTAACGATTCCTGTTAGCACTATTGCTACAAGAATGTATAAAATTGTAGAAATACTTAACGATCCCAATATTCCAATTGGCATGTGTTTTTGCGGATTTTTCGCTTCCTGTGCTGCGGTTGAAACTGCATCAAAGCCAATGTATGCAAAGAAGATCACACCTGCCCCCCGCAATATTCCGCTCCAGCCAAAGTGCCCCCACTCACCAGTATTAGTTGGAATAAATGGTGTCCAGTTTCCGCTTTTAATAAAGGCAAAACCTATCGCAATAAACAAGATAATCACTGAAACTTTTGTGATCACCATGATATTATTAAAATTTGCAGATTCCTTAATTCCTATTATAAGCAGAGTAGTCAGAACAGCAACTATGAACATGGCAGGTAAATTCATGATTGCTGTAACATGTGGTAGAGTATCTGCAGTTATGTGCATTTTCGACAATTCTGCAACAAAAGAATCTGTAAGAGGTCTCCACCCAATCTTGGGCACATCTACTAAAACAGTTCCAACAGCAGCTGAAAGCTGAGCAGGTATATGAACACCAAAGTCTTTGAGGAAACTCACCACATACCCTCCCCAACCGACCGATACAGTTGATGCTGCAAAAAGATATTCAAGAATAAGATCCCATCCAATTATCCACGCCAGAAATTCACCAAGAGTTGCATAGGCATAGGTGTATGCACTGCCAGCAATAGGTATCATTGAAGCAAATTCGGCATAGCATAATCCCGCAAAAGCACAAGCTACTCCTGAAATAATAAAGGAAATTACAATTGCAGGTCCCGCATATTGAGCAGCTGCCTGCCCGGTCAGTACAAAAATGCCTGCACCAATGATTGCACCAATTCCTAGTGTTGTAAGATTTGTAGCAGTTAAGGTTCTTTTCAATCCATGGCCTGTGTCAGAGCTTTCAGTCATTAGCTTTTGCATGGATTTCGTAATGAATAATCTTTTAGCCATTTTAGTTATCAGTATTAACTGTTGAAATTCTTTACAATATTAGGAAAATTATTTATTCTGGACAGAAAACTTTTGTTATTTCTTTGTTTTAATTTTTTTATCTTTGACACTTAATCAATATCTCCTGGAATTGAAACAGTTTTTCAAAGACTATTTTACTTTCAATAAAAGTGAACGTAACGGATTACTAGTACTGATCCTGATTCTTCTCGTAATTGGTGCAATCCCTTATTTCATGCCGCTTCTGATCAAAAAACCATCAACAGATATTGCTTCATTTAAAAAAGAAATCACCGAATTTGAATCATCATTAAAAAAGAGAAATACCATTAAACATGATACCGTAGAGTCAGGTGATTTTGATTATTCCAATATCAACAAATCTTCAGCAGAAGCAGTTCTTCATCCTTTCAATTTTAATCCTAATAATTTGCCGGAGGAAAAATGGAAAGAAATAGGATTGACAGATAAACAGATCAAGACAATTAAGCATTATGAAGGAAAGGGCGGGAAGTTTCATAAGAAAGAAGACCTTAAGAAAATATACGGCATCAGCGAAAGCGAATATGCATTACTTGAGCCATACATTCAAATACCAACCGAGGCAAGAGACAGCAATAAGACCACAAAAACATTTTTTTATAAAAGTGAAAAGAATACTGTGGTTATTGAACTGAATTCAGCAGATACAACAGATCTGAAAAAACTGAAAGGAATTGGCTCGTGGTATGCAAAAAAGATCATTGCCTACCGCATCAAAATCGGAGGTTTTTATAAGAAAGAACAATTGATGGACATCAAAGGAATAGACAGTACGCGTTATGCAGGCTTTTGTAATTTCGTTAGAGTAAATAATAATTTGGTAAAAACCATCAATATCAATACTGCAACTTTTGAAGAACTGAAATCACATCCTTACATTGGCTACAATATCGCACAAGCATTAATAAATATGCGTAATCTGCATGGCAAGTTTGTCTCTGTTGAAGATATTAAAAAGTCAGCATTGGTCACTGAAAATATTTATGCAAAACTATCACTGTATTTAACTGTGGAATGAAAAAAGGAATAAGGACATGGATTACACGAAAAATACGGATTGAAAAAAGAATTTATTGAGTTGAAGAATTCCAGTGCTTTCTGTGATCAGCGCCGCTGTATCATTTTCACTCCAGTTTCAAAAAATATTCCTATTTTTACAAATCTAAACTTAAACAAAAATCAGGCTCATGGAACAAGCAATTAAACTTCGTCATCCGAAAGGATTATTCTTAATATCTTTCGTAGCAATATGGGAAAGGTTCAGCTATTATGGGATGAGAGCTTTTCTCATTTTGTATATGGCGAATGATATTTTAAAAGGTAAAGATTCGCATCTTGGTGGATTGGGTATTGACCCTGGAACAGCCGGAATAATTTATGGAATTTTTACCGGAATGTGTTATTTTCTTTCCTTGCCTGGGGGTATGGTTGCAGATAGATATCTTGGTAAACGCCGCTCAATAATAATTGGTGGTTTTCTTATAATGATTGGGCTTTTCACTCTTTCAATGGATGCAGGCAGAGAATTATTTTTCGCCGGTTTGGCAATACTCGCACTGGGTAACGGATTTTTCAAACCATCGGCTTCTTCAATGGTTGGCGACCTTTATGAGCAGGGTGATAAAAGAAAGGATAGCGCTTATACAATTTTTTATACTCTCTTTAACGGTGGCGCTTTTTTAGCCCCGATAATTACTGGTTTACTTAACGAGAAAGCCTATAACCCAAAAGTCGCAAACAAAAGTACAAAACTTTTTTATGACATTGTGAGCTAAAAATAGGATGATATTTTTAAGTTTAGGAGACTTTTGATAGTAGCCGAACACACCACCCCCTTTCCCCCAACGGGAGTTTAAAGGTAT
>CAISZK010000433.1 GCA_903889915.1 uncultured Bacteroidota bacterium | reverse complement strand
CACACGTTTGCATCCATTGACCATTGCAGTTAGCAAGCAATTGATGCCTATCTATGACAAGCCAATGATCTATTATCCTCTGTCAGTTTTGATGATGGCAGGGATCAATGAGATCCTGATAATCTCAACACCTCATGATCTGCCTCACTTTGAAAAGCTTCTTGGCAGTGGCAAACAGTTCGGTTGCTCATTCAGCTATAAAGAACAAATTGTGCCTAATGGACTGGCACAGGCATTCGTGCTGGGAGAGGATTTTATCGGAAAAGAAAAAGCAGCATTGATACTCGGTGATAATATTTTTTACGGAAGCGGGTTGCAGGAGCTTGTTCGCGCCAACAACGATCCTGAAGGAGGAGTCGTTTTTGCTTACCATGTTTCCGATCCGCAGCGTTACGGTGTCGTTGAATTTGATGAAAATTGCAAAGCTATTTCCATTGAAGAAAAGCCTGTCAATCCAAAGTCTAATTTCGCGGTTCCCGGCTTATATTTTTATGATAATTCTGTTGTGGAAGTTGCCAAAAATATTAAGATGAGTGCTCGTGGTGAATATGAAATTACTGATGTAAACAGGTATTATCTTGAAAAAGGAAAGCTGAAAGTCGGTATCCTTAACCGCGGAACAGCATGGCTCGACACCGGTACTTTTAATTCGCTTTTGCAGGCCTCACAATTCGTCCAGGTTATTGAAGAACGTCAGGGACTCAAGATCGGTTGCATTGAAGAAGTGGCTTTTCGCATGGGATTTATTTCAAAAGAGCAGCTTGTTGAAGTTGCAAAACCTCTTCTGAAAAGTGGCTATGGCGACTATCTCATGAGCTTGCTGTAACACCTGAAGATCGTTTTCTTTTAAAAAGTAAATTAAAATTAACCTTTATTAAGGTAACCTGACGATGAATTATTCGTTAAAACGATAAATAAATTTTAAAATGACTAAAATTCTAATTACCGGCGGAGCAGGATTTATTGGAAGTGCCCTGGCGGAAAAACTATTGCAGAATCCGGACAATTTTATTGTTATTGTTGATAATCTTATTTCGGGCGATGTCCGCAAATTGCCAATAGCCCGTTCCGAAAGGTTGAGGTTCATCAAATGCGATGTGAATTATCTTAACGATATTTCAGAAGTGATGACATCGTTTCCTTTCGATTATGTTTTTCACTATGCGGCCATGGTGGGTGTTCAGCGGACGCAGAACAATCCGGTAAAAGTGTTGCACGATCTTAAAGGAATTGAAAATGTTCTCAACCTTTCGAAAAACTCTGGTGTAAAAAGGGTTTTCTTCTCATCATCATCCGAAGTTTACGGTGAGCCTACTGAGTTACCCCAAAACGAGCAAACCACTCCTTTAAATTCACGGATACCATACGCTGTTGTGAAAAATGCAGGAGAGGCATTCCTCAAATCTTACAAAAAAGAGTTTGACCTTGATTACACAATTTTTCGATTTTTCAATACTTACGGACCCAAGCAAAGCGTGGACTTTGTAATGTCGCGCTTTATTTTGCTGGCTATGCGAAACCAGGATATCACCATTTATGGCGATGGAATGCAGACCCGCACCTTCTGTTTTATTGACGATAATGTGGACGCTTGTTTAAAGGCATTCTATACCGATCAGTACATTAATGATGTTGTAAACATTGGAGGTTCCAAAGAGATCACTGTCGTAAAGCTCGCAAAAAAAGTCATCAAATTGACCAAATCAAAATCAAACATTGTTTTTGTGCCTGCGTTGGAAGAAGGCGATATGCTGCGAAGATTTCCTGATGTCACTAAAATGATGGCGCTGTTGGAACGTGAGCCTGTAAGCCTCGAAGATGGTATTGAAAAAATCTTAGAAAACCCAGAATTCATCATCAGGTAATTTAAAGTTCCAAATTCAAAATTCCAAGATCCAAGATCCAAAATCCAAGATCCAAGGAGGTTTGTGAAACCCTGATCCTGAAAAAACCATCAAGAATGCTAACTTCTGAACAACTACATGATATTGTTAAATCTGCCTTGACTGTGGTGGAACTTGATAACAATCCTGTGGAATTATATCAACCTATTACCTACACGCTGAATCTTGGCGGCAAAAGGATACGACCGGTTATGGTTCTTATGGCCTGCGAAATGTTTGGTGGCAATGTGCAAACGGCTATCAATCCTGCTGTGGCCATCGAAATTTTTCACAATTTCACTTTGCTTCACGACGACATCATGGACAATGCGTCCATAAGGCGCGGAAAACCTACAGTTTTTAAGAAATGGAACACCAATGTTGCTATCTTATCCGGCGACACCATGTTTGCCATTGCATACTGGCATCTTGCAAAATCCGAGAGCAAGGTTCTTCATAATGTGCTTTCTATCTTCACCAAGGCCGCCATCGAAGTCTGCGAAGGGCAACAGTACGACATGAATTACGAAACCATTGACAATGTCACGGTGCCCGAATACATTGAAATGATAAGGCTCAAAACCGGTGTGCTCATTGCTGCAAGTCTCAAAACCGGCGCTGTGGTTGCCAATGCTTCGGCGGAGGATGTTGACAACATTTATAAATTCGGCGAATGTGTGGGCCTTGCTTTCCAGTTGAAGGACGACCTCCTCGATGTCTATGGCAACGAAGTTACTTTCGGCAAACAGATTGGCGGCGACATCATGACGAATAAAAAGACCTTTCTCTACATCAAAGCCCTGCAGGAAGCAAAAGGGGAGGACCTGTCTGCACTGAAAAAATATTTTGCAATAACGGATGTTGACCGAAACGAAAAAGTTGGCGCTGTTACTGAAATCTACAACCGCTTAAAAGTAAAAGAAGCAGCCATCGAGCTCATCAATGAGTATTACCTCAGCGCCCAGTTTTATTTCGACGCACTTTCTATTGATAAAGAAAGAAAAACCATCCTGAAAAAATACTCAGATAACCTGATGAATAGGGATTTTTAAAAGGTTCAGGATTCCGCAGACTTTTACATTTTACATTTCTCTGTTTTACATTTTACATTTTTTGAACTAGTTCAATGTTTACCCCGTTGGATGAAGATATCCCACGGGGTGAAAGTTCAAGGTTCAATGTTCCGCTATCCATTGACTGTTGACCGATGACAATTGATTATTAATAGAACACTGATAACACTGATTTATTATGATCAGTTAAGATTTTTTAAAATCAGTCCTTATCATAATCATCTTAAAAAATCAGTGTTCCCTTTTTAAATTTTCAATCATTTTTCACATCATCCAATAATTTCAAAAATTTCCAGCGAAGTAGAACATATTTAATTTTACGTCGAAACTCAAACTTATTTTATTGAAAATATAATGCTGAATGCCGCATGAACATTGAAGTTAACGAATAACAACCACCTTGAAAGCAGCGTTCTTATTGATTTTGTTAAGAAACTTTAGTGTTTTTATAAATATTTCGACAAATAATTGAGATTTTTATCTACTGTGTCTTAAACGATTACGAACTATTTATAAAGTATTTCAAAATAATTCCAATAAAATGCATTTTGCATTTAATTTTTACTCAATTTAGCACTGTCAATTTTTAAGCGAAGAACTATATGCAATTTTTCATTCCATATACTACCTTTTTAAGATCACATTTAGATTCCGGAACGACGAATTTCGATTGCTATTATAAACGCTTATCAACACCTAAAAAAATCCGTACCGGGTTTACGCGAATTCTATTACTGTCTTATATTTTCTTGGAATTTTTTGTTTTATTATTTTACTATATTATTAATCTTAAATTTTAAAAATTATGTCAGATCCAAAAAAAGTCACAGAAGTCGTAGTTAAAAAACTTTCGCGCAATGCAACGTACCAGGAAGCTCTTGATGCCGCCCTGGGGCAAAATTTGTCGAGTAGCACACTATTCGCCGGTCTCACAACTGATGATGCCACAATGCACGGGTATGGTCACGCTCTTGAAGTTGTTCACACAAAATTCAAGGCACACCCACCTACTGCTACCAGTCAGGATGAGCAAACTGCAATTGATGTGATAATTGATGCTCAGGGTGATAATGCAGGCGTTATGCAGGGAATTGTGCGCAAAGCAGCCAGGGATGCAGGAGGTAATGTGGGTGTTGCAATTGACCTTGTAAAAAATGCCAATTACAAACTCAAAAGTGCGAAAAGCCCTGTTGAAAACACCTTTAAAGCAAAGGTTATTGGATCGGGAGAAGTGGAAATAACAACAAAAGCAGTAGCCGTTGGCGCCGGATATGTTCGTCAGTTTGGGTCCACCAGTGCTAAAGGAATTCCACCTGAGCAGTGCCAGGAAATGCTTTTTAGCAACGAAGTTGATATTGTAATTACCTTTTTGCGTCCAGGTATATATGGCATTCATGAAGCAAGTTTTCTTCCGATTAGCCGCAAGTCCAATAGCGGAACTCAAAACACACAGGTTGAAGCAAAGGCCACACCTTCGGCTATCACAAAAGCTCACAAACGTATTTTTGTTGCAGGTGGCCAATCCAATTATAATTTTGGTGAATGGATATATTTCACTGTAACCTAGAAAAGCATAAAGTTCTTTAAAAGAGTAAGGAATAGTATAGTTAATAAATGGACTATACTATTCCTTATGATGATTTTACCATGCACAAGCATGACTGTGATAGTAATGGTTGTGCCTAACTTAGGCATGCTTGTTCCTAACTTAGGCATGCTTGTTCCTAACTTAGGCACGGTTGTTCCTAACTTAGGCATGGTTGTTCCTAACTTAGGCATGGTTGTTCCTAACATAGGCATGGTTGTTCCTAACTTAGGCATGCTTGTTACTAACTTAGGCATGGTTATTACTAACTTAGGCATGGTTGTTACTAACTTAGGCATGCTTGTTACTAACTTAGTAATGGTTGTTCCTAAAACAGACATCGTTGTTAGTGAATATTTTTTGTAAGTAAGGTGCATGTTTTTAATAAAATATAAACTGCCTATCTCCTTCGGCCAAGTTGAAGAGTTCTTATAGATTTACACGGTAACAAAGAAGATCTTTACCGTGAGAATTTTTAGAAACTTTGAAATGTTGAGAGGCGAAGATGGAAAATGCTCTGTAGGAGCAATATCTTTGTAACAAAAAGTAAAGAGAGCAATGAAGCAGCGTAGCTGCGATATAAAAACCAGAAAGAGATTAAAATATGAAAGATGTCACAGCTACGCTGTTTTTGCTTCCTCCTGCAACCGTTTATTACAAAGATTTTGCAACTACGTTGCAAGAAAAAACTGAATATCATTCCTGAATTTTTGATGCGGAATTTTAAAATGCTTATAATAAAAAACGAACTTGATTAAAGGAGATAGGCAGTATCAAAAATTTCAATAAATTATTCCGAAACGATCTTTAATCTCGGATTTATCATTTTTACGGAATAGGGTACCAGAATAGTACCATCTATATAAAGGTATTCCAGTTGCTTTAAATTTTTGATTGATTCAGGCAGTTCCACTATCGGGCCACAATGGGCCACATTAAGTTCAGTGAGGTTTGATAAATTGCCGATCTCCCGTGGGAAATTATTCAAACTATTTTTCCCGATAATTAAAAACTTTAGATTTGTAAGATCCCCTATCTCTTTTGGCAGCGTGTCAATCTGGTTGTCGTTGATGTAAAGAAATTCGAGTTTTTTGAGTTTTCCTATTTCAGGCGGAAGTGTTTCCAGTTGATTAAATTCAAGTGACAATTCAGTGAGTTCAGTCAGGTTGCCGATCTCAGGAGGGAGCGCCTTCAGCTTATTGTATTTAATTGAGAGCTTTTTCAATTTTGTCAACTGCCCTATCGAGGCCGGCAGTGAAGTAATATTGTTGCTGCTCAAAACAAGTTCTTCGAGGTTTTTCAGGTTTCCAATATCATCAGGCAATGAATCCAGGTGGTCTCTGAAAAGGTAAAGCTCCTTTAAATTCGTGTATTTTACAATTTCCGCAGGAAAGCCATGTAGGTTACGGTTCATAATTTTCACCCTCGTCACTGCTGCAGGATCCGATTGCGATTGATTCATACTGTTGTAAACAATGCAACCCGAAATGAAGAAAATAATTGCTATTGAAAGAAATATTTTAAAAATGATTGGTTTTTTCATGATAACTATTTTTGGTTACAAAAGTTTATCCCTGAATTTTTTTTTGATAGGATGACAAAGTTACAAAATAAAAACTGAAATGATCAGTAATAGGATAATTTGGCTAATTCTTTTTTTAAGGTGCTATGAGACTTTGAAAGTTGTAACTTTGCCCTACTATGGGACAAAAAAAGAAGCAACCGCAGCAAGACCTTCTATATGAGATGGCCAAGATGATGGTTCCACAAGAATTTTTAGAATAT
>CAISZK010000432.1 GCA_903889915.1 uncultured Bacteroidota bacterium | reverse complement strand
TTGTTGAAACACATGATGTCGCCAGCGCCGGGGCATCCGGGTTTGATCCATTCCGCATCGTGTTGCTGAAATAATTGTTGGTTACTTACCGTACCAGCACCATAAGTCAAAGGGTTTCCCCAGCGATAAAGGAGATCGCCTCCTTTTCCATGAACACCGCCATTATGGCTGGCAGATTGTGCTGTTGTAGTGCTATGGTCAATTATCCATACTTCACTGTTTCCTCTTACACTTAGTGCTATCTGATCAAGTGAAGAATCATAATCAATGCAGTTCATGTGGTTCCAGAAAACAGGAAGTTTGCGGTGATCACCGGCTGCATCTATTAATTCAGGGTGTGAAGCAGAAACACCGTAATTGTTTTTTGTTGCATCAAAACTCTGGATCAAATGATCCCAAACGTGCCATTCCCAAATGATGTTTCCTCCTGATGGATAAACCGGCTGTATTTCATAAACAGCATCCGGTAGCATCTCCTGGTGTTGTCTGAAATCCGGTTCCTGAATTTGACTTGTATCAAACCCTGCAGCAATGACATCTGCTATTGTTTTCTTCTCCACCACCAGCATGATAATATTTCCATTGGGCAACATTTTGACATCGTGATGTTGCATATAGGCACTTGTGGAAAAATTAAATCCCCAAACAAGACTGTCATTCCAGGTATATTCTTCAACCCTTCCGCCTTCACCACCGCCTGTTCCCAATGGCTGAGCCTGCATCATACATGACCTTAGTAAATTTCCGTTTCTAAGTAGATAAACTGATTGACCCGGTGCATAAGTGCTGGCTGTCCATTCATGGACTATGCGCCCATCATTATTGATCAGATACGTCATTGTATTGTGCTTAGGTGCAAACAGGGTATATCCCCTGAAAGCGTTTAAGGTGTCATTCAGAAACAATCCTACAGTTTGTGATTGTCCATTATTCCTTGCAAGAATAATTAATAAAGTTAGAAGACTAATTGCAATTATTTTTTTCATCATGACCTCCTATTTGATTAAAATCATTTTTTTGCTGAGTTGTTTGTTGTCTGCTTTCAGAACATAAAAATACATTCCGCTTATCACCTTTGCTCCGCTGTCATTTGTGCCATCCCAAGTCAGGGAATATTTTCCCTGTGGATAATTTTTATTGACCAGCGATTTTATTTTGCTTCCTGAGAAATTATAAATATCAACACTTATCTGTTCAGGTTTTGTTATCTCAAAATCAATAGTAGTACTGTATTTAAAAGGATTCGGATAATTCTGATCAAGCAGATCATCAGGTGTGAAATAACTATCATTTTTAATGGAAGTAAGATCTGATGGAGTATAATAATTTGGTGTAGCACCTGTCATCGTAGCGCCTGCAGTGAGATTCTGACCTGCAAGAGCAGGAACGGTACTTGCATAGCGGTAAGCCCTGAAGACCCCATTATAGGTGGGATAGTTATCCATTTTTACTTTCTTTATCCCATCTCTTGTCATTGGGTTGATATACTCCCAGACAACCACAGTGTCGTTTGCAATTTCGAAGAAATGTCCATCATTCATAGAGCAAATAAAAGTGTTGCCATTTGGCAGACGCTGGGCGCTGCCGCCAATGGTACTGTAAAAATCCCCATTGTTCTTACTCGAATATTTCCATACGATTTGTTTTGATTGATTTTTCTTTTCTTTCATCAGGTTTGCGTTTGGCGAATTTACTATTGTATATCCTGCATCCGGAGGATTTACAAAAGTGGTGGAAGTGGAACCCGAAGATGTAAGGTAAGGATTGATTTCATAAATGTATGATTGTGGCGTAAGCTCAAAAAGGTTTTCAGCATTATTAAAAACAAGAAAGTGACCTGCGCCTGTCAACCCCGGTTTTATCCATTGTATGTCATGGGCGCCACCGATCTGCTTGTTTCCAGCAGTAGCCTTGTCCCAATTTGTTTCAACAGAAGGAGGACTTCCCTGATTATATTTTGC
>CAISZK010000431.1 GCA_903889915.1 uncultured Bacteroidota bacterium | reverse complement strand
TTCTAAAAGGCTATCTGAAGTTTTGGGAATATTATTTCTTGGAGGTGGAGGAGGACTAAAATAAAACGGTTCTGTTATGCTTATAGATGGATTGTCGAAAGGTATTTTAATTGTTGAATCATTATTGAATTTCGCGTAAACAATCCATAAACCTTTAGTAGCAGGTATCCTGTAACAGCCTGATTCATCTTTACCAATGATGGTTTTATTTTGAAATGAACCTTTAAAAATTTCCACAATTCGAAAGGAATATTGAGTTTTTAAATTTGTACTTATCAGTTCTCCTAAAAAAACAATATCTGAATGTTCCAAACCAAAAGTTACTGCATTGTCGTTTGTTATCTTAAAATAGGAACCTTCAGAGCAAGGAGTTGTTTTATTAAGTGTGCCTGAAAATAAATACTGGGTGCATAACAATCCCAAAACCAAAAAGATATACTTGATGTTTTTTATAAAGTAGTTCATTTTATTCCGTTTTACAATTACTTTTCATTCGGAGTTTTCCAAAAATTAATATCATAATAAGCCGTCCTACCATTTGGAAATACCAAACTATCGGTGTAGTCAATTAATATCTTTCACGTTATAATCAAAGATATTTTCCTTCCATCTCTTAAGGTCACACTCAAAATAGAGGATGCACAGAGTTTCACTTAGAAAAAACTCTGTGCCTTTGCGCCTTTGCGTGAACCATTAATTCCAAAATCAAGAAAATGTAAAATGTAAATCAAGGAAATGTAAAATGTAAAACTCCGGTCATCCAACATCCAACATCCCCTAATTCACCACATACGTATTCGTTTTAACCTCCACTCCCTTGATGTAATATTCATCCGTTACCGAAATGTTCTGTTTGCTTCCGCGCACTGCATTTTCAAAATCTTCCTGGCTCGAAAAACATTGTTCATTCACATAGTTTATACCTTCAAGGTCGCCGGAGAGCCAGCGCCCGTCTTTTTTGCCATTTTTATAATGACCGAATTTAGTAAGATGCCCGTTGGGATCCCATTCTTTATACAAGCCGTCTTTCAGCCCACAACGAATGGCTGTTGTTGCCTTTATTTTTCCGTTATCATGATAGGTCACCAGGTTTCCGTTTCCGTTTTTAATCAATTGTTCGCCGGTGTACGACCAATAGTTGTTGTAATAGATCTCCTGTGTAGAAACATAGTTTTCAATCATGCAATTGTATTCGCTTTGTTCGTCGGTCACATAGCCATCCGTTTTGACACTTCCGTTGCCATACCATTCAGTGATCTTTCCGCTCGCATCAATAGTGTCTTTCCTTGTTGAATCAAGCAGGTTTGGCAATTTCAGGTTGTAGTAATCTATCTGCTTGATCAGATTTCCCGAAGCATCCCAGTACCTGCAAAGAACGCCCGACTTCCATGATCCATAAAGGTCTTTGTTTATTTTATTCTTTCTTCCCAGTGTGTCGCTTCTGTATTTCCATGTCCGGCTTTCAATTGATCTCTGTCCGTTTTTATCATAATAGGTTACTATCCCTTTGTCCACAGGCAGCCTCGAGAGGCCTATGTAATTTTCGTAATTGCCATTACCTTCAACAGAATAATCGCCTTCGAAGCCATAATGGCTATAATTATTAATAAAATCAACCGAGTCGCTGATGTTGCACTGCACTTTTAATGCAATGAGTTTTGTGTTTTTGTAAAATTCATAACTCGTGTCAACGAGGAAACCCGATTTGCAGTGAGCCTCTACGTGGGGAAGTGTTTCCAGATATTCATAATAATAATTGATGCCATCCAGTTTTCCCTTTTTAAAATTCATGTTCTGCAACATCCTTTGATGTTCATCATAAACAAAGTACTTGCCTTCGAGCGTATCGTTGACAAAATTCATCGAATCCGACATTGTGCCGTTTAAATTGTAATTTATAAAAGCGCCGGTTTGCAGATCATTCGAATAATTCTGAACAGATGCGACACCGCCTCCATATTCATTGTATTTGATGTCTATGCCTTCTTTTAATCCGTTTTTGTAATTGAGCTTTTCTTCGATGTACAGCTTTTTGGGATTCTTGCCATGATGATAAGCTGTGTCTTTATAACAAAAACCATAGTAAATTTTTTCCCCTTCAAGGTTGCCGTGTCTATAGTTTTCGGTGTATTCCAGTTGATTTTTTTTCTTGTAAACTTTCCTTAGCCCTTCAAGTTTTCCATTTTTAAAATTGTTCACACTGTGGTTAGCCTGATAGTCTTCG
>CAISZK010000430.1 GCA_903889915.1 uncultured Bacteroidota bacterium | reverse complement strand
GGCAATGAGGATATCATACGAAGTTATTTTTTGCTTTAGTTGCTGGCTCTTCATTGAATACTGCTTTTTGAAAAAATCTTCATAATTCTTTCTGGAATCTTCTTCAATACCCAGTTTTCTGATTTCAATATCTTTTAGTTTTCCATCATAAATCGGTATGGCGAAATTCAAACCGAAACTAAAACCAAAATGTTGATATGCCTGCCAGGGTCTTATACACTCAACACCTGCATCTGCGAACCATGAAAGTGTAGGTTTGTATTTAAGTAAAATTTCCTTTTGTGAATTTATTCCTGTAATGCTGTCGAGAATGAATTTTTGATAAACCGGAGTGGTTGAAACTTCAACAATATTTGACTGCACAATTTGCGTATCGGACAAAGTATATAAAGCTGTATCAGTAATTCCGCAAATGAAATCGAGGTTATACAATTCTTGTCTGTAATCAATCTGTGCCAGCAGGACTTTGCTTTCCTGTGTTTGTTTTTCAATCAGAAAAGAGTAGTATTCGGTTTCTTTGTAAATTCCTTTCTCGGTGAGTTGTTTCAGGATTTGTTCTTCTTTCTGGAGAAGGTCCATCACTTCTTTTGCAAAAATCAATTCTGAGTTTTGAGCATAAGCGGTATAATATTGTTGGGTGATAAGTTTTTTTAATTCAAGAGTAGTGATCTTTGAATTGTTGGTTGCTGATCTCTTTTGCAGGTCAATATTTTCGTATTTGTTGTTCAAAATATTTTTCATGAAGAGACTCTGAGATATCCCGACGAGCGCTGAATAATTTCCACCATTTGAGATGGCTTCATCATAACCGAAATTATTGCCATAAGGAGGGACAAGGATTTGCCCTGTAGCATTGATTTTGGGTTTTTGCCCTGCCCTGATGAGCAAACTATCCTGAATACTCGTCCTGATTTGGTTGTTATAATCCTTTAATAAAGGGCTTCCCGATAAACCAAAACTGACAAAATAATCAAGCGAACGCTGCTGCGCCCCTGCATGGAGGAAGCAAAGCAAAAAGAAAAAATATGCAGTTAGCTTTTTAAACACTTCGCTAAATTATTAAAAAAAAGGAAAGCATTCAGGACTTCCCTTTTTAACGGATTCTAAACTAAAAGAAAAGAATAGCGATGCTAATCTTTATCCTCTGATTTTTTAATAAAAACACCGTCTTTGTCGAACAGATAATCCACATCTTTCATTTCAGCTTCATAAGTTACAACTCCTTTTGGATTGGTGATCTTTGCAGCTTCTTTGATTTTTTCACCTGGAAAATTCTTTGTGAAATAAGTAACTATTGCAGCCGGAAGTTCGCTGACAGCAATATCGGTTTCCGTTTCAATTACGTTGCCGGTTGAATCTAAAGTTACGGAAGTTTCCACTTTGTTCACATCAAATTCAGCTTCATAAAATCCATCTTCTTTTCCCCATTTCACTTTTTCTATTGTTGGATAAAGTGATTTGAATTTGGTCTTAACAATAGCAGGAACGATCAATTCAGCTTTTTTCTCTTCCTTTACTTCTTTTATAAAATTCCCCTGGGCATCGAATATGACATCTGTTCCTTTCACTTCTGCTTCATAGGTAATGACACTTTTCGAATCAACAATTTTTGATGCTTCTTTGATCTTTGCATCTTCATAATGCAATTTCACATATTCCCTGACTGCTGCCGGCAGATCTGCAACTGCAATTTCAGTTTCTGTTTCAAGTGCATTGCCTGTGGCATCAAACAGCACGGAAGTTTCCACTTTGTTCAGATCAAATTCTGCCTCAAAGTTTGCTTTTTCTTTTGACCATTTTACATCTGTGATTGAAGGGTAAAGGCTTTTGAATTTAGCAGTAACAGCGGCAGGCACGTCTTCTATTTTAACTTTTTGCCCGCAGGCAGAAAAGACCAGCATAAAAGCGAGTGGGATAAACAATAAATTTTTCATGGTTTCAGTATTTAATTTTTGATTTAAGTGGATAAGCAATTTTGAATGAAATATGTTCACAGATCAGAATTTGTAATTAAACCCTGCGAGATATTTGTTTTCACTATAATTCAGACTCACAGAAATGTCCTTATGCTTATGGCGCTTTGTGTAAATTTTGCTTAATTTTTCATAATTGTTCACCACCTGACGTCCGCATAAGTAACCCAAAGCCGCACCAACAAACACATCCGATCCCCAGTGTGCATGCTCTGTCATTCGGGATAATCCTATCAGGCTTGCCATGGTATAAGAGAAAACAGGAACAGCAAGATGGTCTTTATACATCATTGCATAAACGGTAGCAATTGAGAAAGCCATTGATGTGTGACCTGATGGCATAGCATCGTAACCTGCCCCGGGAACTTTTTTAGTGTCAGACCAACTGTCAAAATAATCAGGTGCACCATGCCATGGTCCGCCTTTACAATAATACCTTGTTCCATAAGAAACACTTGGCCGTGAGCGGCTGAAACCAATTTTGCCAATCCAGGTATATATGCCTGATGTGATCATTGCCTGTGATGCAAGTATGCCTGATGTGACTAGTTTTTTGTCTTTAAATATCAGGCCTGTCAGTTCAAGTGCGCCAACGGTATAAATACCGTAATTGCTACCGAAATTTGTAATGAAAGGGCTAACTTTTCTTACCAATTTATAGTTGTCAAGTTTTCGGGCATAAGCATCAACATTGGGATCAGATATAACAAGAACCGCTGTTGCGGCACAGAATATTCCAAAATGCATGAATTGTTTTTTCTTCATTTTGAAGGGGGCTATAGACTGTTCCTTAAAGTCGTTGGCAGTTAAATTAAGATAGCCGCGCGGGGTGAGCGGTGAGAACTTAAGAACACTGTCAGCTTTGTTCTTTTTGTTGGCCCTTTGCCCGCTTGAATGAGTTATAGCGAATATGATAATAATGCAAAGAAGAAGTAAAGTTTTCATCAAGATTGTATTATTTAATTTTGGTTTTTGCAGGAAGGTGGCAAAAATACAAATTACTTTATTCTTTCAATCATAAAAAATAGTTAATGAGAGAATGACAGAATGAGAGAATGACAAAATTCAGGTGTGCCAAGGGCTGAAACCTTTGTTAATTCCCCGGTGGATTGGTGAGGTTGATGTCTTCCTCTTCCTTTTCTTTTTTGAATTCCATTTTACCAAATTTATAAGTAAAATTAAAGCCAAAAGAGCGATATGGTAGTTGACGAACATTCGAAATAGAAAAATTGTCCCCGGTCAATTTGGTTTTCTGATCAATGTATTTGTTGAAGAAATTCGTTGCCGTTAAAGCAATACTTCCTTTTTTATGAAACAATTGTTTGCGAAAGGCAAAATTGTAAGTAGTGAATGAAGGCATTGTGCCCTGTGCATTTATTCTTGGAGAATTAAAATTGCCAAGAAATTCGAGAATGAAAGTGCTGCTTAACTGATAAGACAGGTTTAAATTTGTACGGTAATTAAACCCATGTACATTGGCAACAGAAGAAATGCCGGTTGTTATATAGCGTTCGAAGCCTGATAGGTTCAGGCGAACATTGAATTTCTCTGTGATAGGGATTGAAGCAAATATGCTTGCCCCAAAATTATCTTCACGGCCAATATTTTCACGGGTGCTGATTGCAACGTTGGTGTATGTAGAATCACCGACCTGGTAAGTTGGATAGTAAGTTGTGTAAGACTGTATGTCATCTTTGTTGCCACGATAAAATAGTGTTGCATTGATGTTGGTGCCTTTCTTGAATGACTGACTATAGCCCAATTCAATTTTGTCACCTATTTCAGGCAGTAGATTAGGATTGCCGGAAGTAATATTTTTAGGATCGCTAGCATTGATAAAGGGATTCAGATCGCGGTAATCCGGGCGTTCAATACGATGAGAATAGCTGATCTTTAATGTTTGTTTTTTCTTAAAAGTATGCGAAACTACAAGCGAAGGAACGATAGTGTTGTAAGGATTCATTTTTACAATTCCTGCATCGGAATAATCAGCATTTGCTGTTGTGTATTCATCGCGGCAGCCTGCTTTAATGTCAAACAATTTAAAAATTTTGAAAGTAAAAGAGACGTAAGCAGCAGGTATGATTCTTTTAAAATCAACAGAGGTTGATTGGGAAGTGTTATAATCATACGTACCATAAAGGGAGTTTAGCTGATAAACATCCGATTTGCTGTTGATGTGATCCCATTCGGTTTTAGCTCCTGTTTCAAACATGGCATCTCCTCCCATTGGTTGTGTGTAATTCACTTCAACACTTGTTTCGTTTTCAATGCCGGGATTCTTTCCATAAGAACCATCAAATATCGTGTCGTTCAAAAGATGTTTTTGCGTTTGGTCGTAATAGGAATACATATTGCCATTGGAAGCGTTGAATAAAACTTCAAGTTCCTGGTCTTCTTTTTTAAATTTCTTTTTGTAACCCAGATCCCAGTCGAAAGAATATTCGTGAAACAGGCTGGATGTTGCAATAGCATCTGTTACATTTGAAAGTGGGTTTCCGGCAGCATCATTAAGGATACTCTGGCGGTCGTAGTTTCCTTTATTATTATTTCCGAAATAATCATAACCGAAGGTTCCGTTGAAATTATCTTTTGGAGTAACATCCCAATCAAAGCCAATACCTGACTGAAAACCTTCCCTATTGAAATTGCTTGTACCGTTTTGTTTGAGTTCTGAAGTTAATGAGGAATCCTGTGACAGACGATCCATGCTGGTTTTTGTTGATGAAGACATCTGTGCATTTCCGCTGCAATAAACATGTGTGCTGAATTTGCCTTTTTTAATATTCAAATTAATAGAGCCATTTTCCAGACGTGTGCCTCCTGAGATTGAAACATTGCCATTTATTCCATGAACATCGGTTTTCTTCAAAATAATATTGATGATACCACCCGTTCCTTCTGCATCATATTTTGCGCCGGGACTGGTGATCACTTCAATGCTTTGGATCTGGCTGGAAGGAATGGATTGAAGAACATCCGTAATATTACTTCCAAAAAGCACTGAAGGTTTTCCATCAATCAGAAATCTGATATTTGAATTGCCCTGCAGTTCAACATTGCCATCAACATCAACAGAAACCTGTGGAACTTTTTTCAAAATATCGGCAGCTACACCGGTTTGTGAAGTAACATCCTTTCCGGCATTGTAAACCATTTTGTCAATCTTGTTTTCAATATAGCTTTTGTCGGCTGTGACGTTGAGTGTTTTTAAAGTGGTTTGTTTGCTCGTTATTTTTATGTCGCCAATTGAGATGCTTTGATGATCCTTATCCACTACAATGCTATCCTTCTCATGCCTTTTGTAACCTAGAAAATCAACATAGATCTTATAAGTACCATCGGCGACATTGGTTATTTTAAAAATACCTTTATCATCTGCGGTTGCGCCATTCACAATTTTATTATCACTTTGTGTGAGCAGGCTTATTGTGGCATATTCAACGGGGTTTCCTGAAATGGAATCAATGATCCTCCCGCCAATCTTTCCCTGTGCAGTGAATCCTTTTTGTGCAAATAATGAGATGCCGGATAAAATAAATAAAGATGTTGCAAGACATAGCACTCTGAAAAGATTTGTTATGTCTGTTTTTAAAAATAAAGATCCCGTAAATTTCAATAGAATTTCCTCCCTGTATAGCCTTCCTTGTGCCTTTGTTTGTGGTTGCCCTTTATCATGGTCTGTGAATTGCATTTGCCAAATGCGGCGCAAAATTAGTATTTTAAAGAAGATTGCCGGATAAATTAAGAAAATTATTTGAAATTCAATTAGCGGTATTACGGTATAAGGTACTTTACCTGTGCTGAACAATTGTTGGCATTGAATGTTTACTTAATATTTCTTTTAAATTATGAAATTAAAAATAGATTCTGATAATTTCCTATTTTTGCATCATTAGCTATGAACAATGCAGATCCCATTTAACAAACCATATTTTTCAGGAAAAGAAATTTCTTACATTAAAAAAGCGATACAGTCAGGGAAGATCTCAGGCGACGGGATGTTCACAAAGAAGTGCCATTCTTTTTTCGAAAAGGAATACGGATTTAAAAAAGTATTGCTCACATCTTCCTGTACAGATGCTCTTGAAATGACTGCGATCCTTGCAGGCATTAGCCCCGGAGACGAAGTTATCATGCCATCATTCACCTTTGTTTCTACTGCAAATGCTTTTGCTCTGCGTGGTGCAAAGATCGTTTTTGCTGACAGCAGTTCTGAAAATCCCAACATTGATGTTGCAAAAATTGAAGCTTTGATTACTCCCAAAACCAAAGTCATCGTTCTTGTACATTATGCGGGAATAGCCTGTCAGATGGATGAGTTTGATAAACTGGCAAAGCAATATCATTTGATGATCATTGAAGATGCTGCCATGGCAATTGATTCATTTTATAAAGGCAAAGCACTCGGTTCTTTCGGAAACCTTTCCACTTTTTCATTTCACGAATCAAAGAATATTATCTCCGGTGAAGGCGGAATGCTCGCGGTTAATGACTCAGATCTTATTAAGCGATCAGAAATTGTTTGGGAAAAAGGTACAAACAGATCAGCTTTTTTCCGCGGAGAGGTTAATAAATATGGTTGGGTTGATTTGGGTTCTTCTTTTTTGCCATCCGAATTAAATGCTGCTTTTCTGTATGCGCAACTGGAAAATATGAAAGATATTCAATCAAAAAGAAAGAAGATCTGGAACAATTATTTTGATGGACTCAGCAGTTTAAAATCTAAAGAAATTGGACTGCCTGTTGTACCGGACTATGCAACTAATAATGGTCATTTGTTTTATCTTATTTGCCGCTGTCTGGAGGAGAGAAGTAAGCTGATAAAATATTTAAAAGAAAAGGAGATCATGGCTGTTTTCCATTATCTGTCGCTGCATAAATCGCCATATTTTGCAGAGAAGCATGATGGCAGGGTTTTGTCAAATGCAGATTTCTATACAGACCACCTTGTGCGGCTGCCTTTATTTTATAAGCTTACCGACGCAGAACAGTCAAAGATCATCAATGCTGTTTTGGATTTCTATAAGTAGTGATATTTGTAAATAACCTTACTTTTCGTCCTTCCCTTTTATTACTTCCGAAATTGAGAACTGTGGTTTTCTGTTTAAAGTAAGGAACATCCTGCCTAAATATTCTCCTATCAAACCCAGCAGCATTAGCAAAAGCCCGCCAATAATGAGCAGCGATAGAATCAGCGAAGTCCATCCTTCAGCTTTATAGTCGGTGGTGATGTATTCTATGATATAATAGAGTGCGGCCATAAAGCCAAGAAAGGAAAAAATGAACCCTGTGATGGTTGCCATCCTTAGAGGAATCACTGAAAAACTGGTAAATGTTTTCAGGAAGACACTGAAGGATCTCGTGAAACTATAATTGCTTTTACCATTTACACGCTTGTGATGTTCCACTTCGATGAAGGTTAAATTGCTTGTAAAATCAAGTATCAATCCATCTACATAAGGGAAAGGACCTGCGTATTGCAATAATGATTTTGCCACTTCACTTTTTATGATTTTAAATGGCGACATATAGATACCCTTAGGCTTTTGCAGCAACCAGTATGCAACCACGCCATTCAACCAGCTTCCGAGGTTCTTCCAGATACGTTGATTTTTTTCATCAAAATGTGCATAGCACACATCAAAACCTTTGCTGCACTGAGCATGTAACTTTAAAATATCATAAGGCGAATGCTGAAGATCATCATCCATGATCACAACATAATTTCCCGAAGCCTGTGCTATTCCTGCCATCAGTGCGTTATCCTGACCAAAGTTTTTACGGAAATTTATTGCAATGATATTTTTATTTGCAGCAGCTATTAGTTTCAAAACTGCCCAGCTATTGTCCCGGCTGCCATCGTTGATAAAGATAACTTCATGATCAATGTCATTCAAAGCAACATTGATTTGCCTGAACAATTCTTCAAGGTTATCTTCGCTGTTATAAACAGGAATTACAACGCTAATCTCTTTCATATTTTCTTTATTTCAATAACAATGTCGCGGCTTTTGCTGATAATGCGGTATTCGAACTTCATTTTATTTTTCAGACTATCTAAAGTGACAATGATGCTGTGTTCGTCAAATCTGAAATTTTCTGCTCCCTTGCCTGCATTGGTAAGTATTCGCGAGAGCTTGCCGATGAACCCTTTTTTCGCTGACAAATTAATTACCGGTTCCGAAATCAGAATTCTCTTTGCAGATGCAAGCATTTTAGTCAGTAACTTTTCAATTTCATCATGAAAATGATAGAGCGATCCGCACATAATACAAATGTCCGATGAGGGTAATCTTTCCAATTTGGTCACATCATCCATCATTGCATGATAGCCATTTTTAATTGCAAAGTTGACAAAATTTTTACTGATGTCAATGCCTGTCCAATCAATATTTCTTTTTCTGCACTCCTCTGCAATAAGAATATCGCCAAAGCAAAGCTCAAGAATTTTCTTGTCGTTTTCTGAAATTTCATTAACAATATCATTAAATCTCTTTCTGTATTTCAATGAATACAGTGTGTTCATCATTAAACGGTAGAGGTGAATATTTTTGTAAATAATACTGTTACTCATAAAAGAAATCCGGAAAATTTTATTTGTAAAAATACAAAAACTTTTAATAGTTTAGCGTTTTCAAAATTGACGTCATGAAACAAACAATTTTTAAAAGTGCAATAGTAGTTTTTTTATTTCTACTGACGCTGCTTGTATTTAAACTGCTTCAAAAACCTGCTATTTTTTTTCCGACCCTGGGGAATATTACCCACACTTATTCCCTTGATACTATTAATAAAAAAAATGCAATTGTTACCGATATTCATCCCTATGATTATTTGAATAATGAAAATACCGTGAAATGGGATGCCATACATTATAACGATATTCGCCTGAATTACTATAGTCGCGCCGAATGGACATACTCTTTTTTCCCATTGTTTCCGCTGTTCTGGAAGATTTCGCAAGTGCCGCCTTTGTATATAGGGCTCCTCAATTACCTCCTTTTTGGTATTGCGATCATTCTTTTTTCAATCTTGTTGTTCAATGCGCAGGAGGTATCTCCTTATGAGAGGATGTGCGCATTTGTAATAGCGCTTGTGCTTCCCACGATTGTTTCATTCTATCTTCCTTATCCGGAAGCATTATTTATTATCACTTTTGCACTCGCCTTGTGGGGACTGGTGAAAAAGAAATACTGGATGTTTTTTATCTTTTTTGCACTCGCCGCAATGGCCCGCCCCATCTTTGTTACCGTGGGTTTGGCAATTGTGATGATTGAAATATTTTATTTCATCAAACACCGCAACATTAAACATTTTCTTAAACATTTATCATTGGCATTAGCTCCATTGTTAGTGGGAACTTGCATTGTGTTTTTCATGTATTACCTGAACTCCGGCTCGTTTACAAAATATTTTGCAACCAATTTCAAATACTGGAAAGTTGCGTTTAGCATTCCTCAAAAAATTTCAGACTGGTCGTCCGAAGGCTATGGAATGAATGTTTTCACTGTTTGTTTCGTAATAATCCCGTCGGCATTTTTGCTTTTGAATAATTTTATAAAACTGTTGAAATCCGAAAAGTCTAAGGAATTACAAACGATCTTTAATGGCAACCTCAGTTTTACGAAGGAATATTTTTTTAATTTTTCAATCATTTATTTTTGGGGAATATTTTTCTATGTGCTCTTTTTCCAGAAAGGCTCGCTCAACGGGCTTAGCAGGTACATACTGGCGACGCCATTCTTTTACATTTATTTGTTTTGTGCAATCCCGATGCTGAAAAATACGAAATGGCTGAAATTCGCCATTGGCACAGCGGTTATTTTAGTTTTAAGTTTGCTGATGTTTCAGATGTTTCCCAAACACAGGCCTTCAATAAATTTCAACGACAGTGGTTTTATTACTTTATTTCTTGATCTTATTTTTCTTTTTACAATGAAGTATATGAACAAAATTGTGAAGATAGTTTCGCTCACCATCATTACATTCTACAGCATTGTCTGGATAACTTACCTCTACAATATTTACATTCATGGAGCGTGGATTTTTACGTAGATGTTGGATGTTGGATGTTGGATGTTTGAAATTTGAAATTTGAAATTTTTAAATCCTCCAAAATCAAAGAACCCTTGTCAATATTGGTCAGAAATGCCTAACTAGAAAAAGATATGGGTTAAAATTTAAATAAAACGCATCCCGAGACGTTGGATTGCGTTTTATTTTTTTTTTGACGCAATCGAAGACGTTGGATCGCGTTATTTTTTTTTAAAAATCCAATCAAAGACATCGGATCGCGTTTAATTTTTTTTTTAATCCAATCTGAGAGGAAGGATTGCATTTTTTTCGTTTTTCAGACCATCCAAATACAAAGCTGGGGGTTTTAGCTCCGCCACGATTCGATCGAACATGATGGTTGGCATTTTATTTTTCTTTTAACCCAATCGAACGCGATGGATCGCATTTATTTTTTTTTTAGCCCAATCGAACATGTTGGATTGCATTAAAACTTTTTTTTAACCCAATCGAACACGATGGATCGCATTAAAACTTTTTTTTAGCCCAATCGAACACGTTGGATCGCATTAAAACTTTTTTTTAACCCAATCGAACGCGATGGATCGCATTAAAACTTTTTTTTAACCCAATCGAACACGTTGGATCGCATTAAAACTTTTTTTTAACCCAATCGAACACGTTGGATTGCATTTTATTTTTCTTTTGACGCTATCGAACGCGTATGATCGCGTTATATTTTACTTTTATTCCTAAGGAAGACTTACTATGAATTTCAATATTTGACCTAATGTTATCAAATGGTATGGTTGGTCTTTATTTATTCCTTTTATCCTATAATATAGATAGGATAAATATTAATTTGGTTAATTACTAAATAATAAAATTACTCTAACATCCAGCCTTTATTTAATGGACAATTGTAATTAAAAGTATGTTTTGATAAATAAAATGATTTAGTCAGCCTTAATTAATCAAGTTTTATTTTACTGATATAGATGAATTTAAAAAATTGTTGAAAAAAACATTATTAAAAATTTGGTTTATTTGATTACTTACCCTTATATTTGCCTGACTAAAAAAATAAAATCATGGAACAATATTTCGGAATCAATCACCACTTGAATGTTACTAAAGGTAATTTATCATTAGCAAATCATTTGAGCAATTATTTAATGAACAAATTGCAGGCAAAAGCCGGCGATGCCGACATTGACGACCTGATCACTTTTTACACACCATTTCAAACTGCCTGGAATGCTGGATTTGTGGGATGGCGTGCGGCATTCAATTTAGAAATGGGAACAACCAAAAATCAAAATACTTTGATTTACCAATTGACCCACGTAAAAGCCCCACTTTGGGTAAACACAGTGCTCGTAGCTTATCCTGAAGGAACCGACAGGGCTAGAGCTTTGATACCGCACAAAAGACAAGCCTTTATTACAGGCAGTGCGGAGGACAGAATTACCGGCATCAAAACATTTATCCAGGTTATAGGAACCGATGTAACACTTACCGCAATCAAAACAGATGCACAGACTTTTCTGACTCAATTAATGCTTTCACACCAAAACCATGAAGGCGCAAGGGAAGCATTGACTGATTGTTCAAAATCGCAGGAAACTCTTCGCAAAAACACATGCGAAGCAATGCATGCAGTTGAAGGAAGTTTGACTAACAAATATTATAAAACGCCCGAAAAAGTTGACATGTTTTTTGATGTTTCAGCAATGCGTTATCATCCTAAAACTGTAGAACAGGAAGGCATTTCGGTTACGTTTGCTCCTTCTGAAATAAAATTATTAGACATCAGGTTTATTGGAAATGAAATTTATGATTTCACTAACAAAGGCACAAAGGATGTGTGTGTGTTCTTCGCCAATAACAACAATGTTACGAGTATTCCTGAAAACAAATTTGTCATTCATGCAAGCACCAAATTGCAAATTGATCTGAGCACACTCAAAGCAGATGATCGCTTTGTTTATGCAGCCAACATGAGTAATGAAGATAATGGTGAATTGAATTTTATTGAGGTAAAATAAATTCTTGAACATCCATGAACAATCCCTATGCCTTGATGGTGTAGGGATTTTTTTTATGTCGTCATGGACGATTATCAGTTAGCATAAGGTTGCTCAATATGGCGTTACTTTTACATTTTGCATTTAAAATTTTTCATTTTACATTTTTAATTTTTTCAGAGATTTTTTACATGGCAACGCAGAAAAAGCTATACTTTTACATCAAATTTTAACTCTGTTTGAAATAAAAAAAACAACATGAAAAAAATCACCCTTTCCCTTATTTTACTTGGCTTTTCAATAGCATTGCATGCCCAGACTTTTACCAATTCCACCGGTGGATCAATACCTGATGCAGGTCCGATAGTTTCCTTTCCAATCACCGTCAGCGGACTGTCGCCATCAACGATTGACACTGTTTATGGACTCGAAACAATTTGTTTCAGCATCAATCATACTTACGATTCCGACCTTCATATCTCTATCCAATCGCCCGATGGCACCATTGTGGATTTGTCTGTAGCCAACGGAGGTGGTGATGACAATTTCACGAATACCTGCCTGAATGATTCCGCAACAACATCCATTGTCATAGGAACGGCGCCCTTTACCGGCACTTTCAAACCGCAGGGTTTTATTGGCGCCCTAAATAACGGACAGACCGGAAACGGAACATGGAATTTGCTGGTGCAGGATGTGGCTGCAGTTGATACCGGCAGTGTGATCTATTGGAGTGTCACATTTGGCAATCATCCTGCCCATCCTTTTAAATTCACCTCTTCCAATTTGCCTATTGTTGTAATAAATACCTTTAACCAAAGCATTCCTGATGAGCCTAAGATTGACGCCCACATGGGAATTATTTATAACGGTGCCGGAGTGAGAAATTACATGACCGATCCTTTTAATAATTATAACAACAAAATTGGTATCGAAATACGGGGATCAAGTTCGCAATCATTCCCGCAAAAGTCATACGGTTTTGAAACCCGTGATGCCTCAAATGTTCAGAAAGACACAATCATTTTAGGTATGCCGACTGAAAACGATTGGATCTTATACGCCCCTTATGATGATAAAACCTGTATGCGAAATATTCTTACTTACTATATCGCCAATAAAATGGGACATTATGCATCGCGGACAAAACTTTGCGAACTCGTGATCAACGGGCAGTATCAGGGAATTTATGTGATGATGGAAAAAATTAAAAGGGATTCAAGCCGTGTCAACATTTCCAAGCTTAATCCCGGCGACACCACCGGCTCGCAGCTTACAGGCGGGTATATTTTTAAAATAGACAGGACTGACGGGGATGGAAGTTTCTGGACTTCCTCTTATCAATCAAGCAATGGCAACGATATTAATTTCGTGTATGTCTATCCCAAAACAACCGATATTGAAACTCCTCAGAAAAACTATATCAAAGCCTGTGTTGACACATTTGAAAATGTTCTCAACAGTTCATACTTTGCCGACCCGCTGATAGGCTATAGAAAATATGCAGATGAAAATTCATTCATTGATTATTTTATTGTGAATGAAGCAAGCCTCAATGTGGATGCATACAGGCTAAGCACTTTTCTTTATAAAAATAAAATTACGCATGGTGGGAAAATATTTGCCGGACCTGTGTGGGATTATAATCTTGCCTGGTGGAATGCCAACTATTGCAATGCCGATTTATATACGGGCTGGGCTTACCAATTAAATTCAATTTGCGGAAGTCCCTGGGAAGTTCCGTTTTGGTGGGATAAACTTTTGCAGGACCCGGTTTACGCTTCCGATCTGCAGTGTCGCTGGATTTCTCTTCGCCAAAATGTTTTAAGCATTGCTACTTTGAATAATGTTATTGATTCCATTGCCGGCTATTTGAGCGAAGCGCAAGTAAGACATTTTGAAGCATGGCCGATATTGGGCGCATACACCTGGCCCAATCCAAGCCCCATAGCCACGGATTATGCGGGCGAAATTGCAAATATGAAAAGCTGGATAAACGATCGCTTCACCTGGCTCGATGCCAATATGCCCGGTGTTTGCACTGTTCATGCAAACTCAGGACAGCTTACGGAAAGTTCAGTTATGATTTATCCGAATCCTTTCAACACCTCAACTACCATATCTTTTAACGAGGAACAAAAAAACATTGTCATTAGTATCAAGGATGTTTTTGGTAAAGAAATTTATTCGAAAAAGTTTACGGGTAAAAAGCTAATTATTGATAAGGGGGAGATGCAGGCGGGAGTATATTTTGTTCAGATAACTGATGAGAAGAAAAATGTCTGCAACAGAAAGATTGTAATAGAATAATAATTCGCGAAACTAAAATAAAGAGCCGGATAGATTTTATTGATTTTTGATAAAGAAACTATGTGAAATTAAAATTCCGCAGTCTCTCTATACCTTCTTGTTTGGTCTATCATCAATTCATTTTTAATTATCATTGCTGTAATTAATCAATGTCCAATCCAAAATCAATACCATGAAAACAAACTTCAAATTATTAATCATCGCCATTCTCATTGCTTGTGCAAACCCACTGTTCTCGCAGGAATCAAGGTTCATCGAAGTAGCATCATCCGACACAATAGTGCTAAAACCAATAGGCTTTATTTACAAAATAAGTTTTGAAACCAAATACGAAGTGATGGGTTATTCTTTCCCGATAAAAGGGAATGATTCAATCCCGCCTCCACCGTTGGCTGATGTGAAAAAAGTTTTGACAAAAAACAATTTCAATTTCGAAATTTCAGATCAGAAAGATTATGTGATTTCAAAAGATGCCGGCAACGATACCACAATACTTGTTACTCTTAAAACCGAAACGGATCTTAAAAACCTGATCAAAGTTTTGACTCCGTTAAAAGGTATTGCAGGAAAAATTAAAGAGGTGAAGTATGAATCATCTGCCTCCTATAACACCGAAATGTACAAGACACTTTATACAAGAGCCCTTTCGGACGCAACTACAATTGCTAAAGTTTCTGGAAACACAATTGGCAAGCTTATTTCCACTGAAGAAGTAAAGGATTCATTTTTTGATTACTTTAGTAACTATAATGAATTGCTTAAAGATTTACCTTATTACAAGGACAAGGATAATTTGAATAAAACCATTATCAGGAAACTGATCTTTAAATTTCAAATGCTGTAACACTCTCACAATTTCACACTGATTGGTTCTGCTTCCCATTGGTTTTATTGTACTGTTTAGTGGGAGAGTTAAAAGGAAATAAACTTTTTCAACTTATGTGCGTAGTAGTCACCAAATAAAAAAATGTTTTTTGTTTGGTGATAGGTAAATTTTTTTATATTTGTAAAAAAATCAAAGAGTCATGACAAACTATAAAGTAATTATTATCGAAGACGATGTTGAGCAGGGGCAAAGCATCGAGCGCAATCTAATGAAAATAGGGTATTCAGTTACCTCTGTAGTTTCTTCAGGAGATGCCGCAATTAAGGAGTTGAAACAAATGTTGCCATCCGTGGCTTTGATTGATACCACACTTTGTGGAGATATGAATGCCATTGATACTGCCAGGGCAATTCAGGAAAATTTCAATATTCCTGTAGTGTTCATTTCCTCCGACACCAGTGATGAGCTTTTAAACAGAGTTGCAGAAGTAAATCCTTATGGTTTCATCCTGAAACCCGTGAATGAGCGTGAACTGAAGGTGGCAATCAAAATGGCTATTGATAAACATGCAATAGATTTTCAATTAAAAGCAGAGAAAAATCTTTTTAGATCAATTGCTGAAGTTAAGAGTGTTTCGGATTTTATTTTTGTCAGATCTGATCGCCGTTTGGTCAGAATAAAATTTAGAGATCTTTATTTTGTTGAAGCAAAAAAAGATTATGTCACTCTCCATACTCTCGATAACCAATATACAACGCATGCTACGATGATAGAGATTACAGCTATTCTGCCTGCCAGTGAATTCAAGAGAATACATCGCAAGTTCATTGTACGTCTTGATAAAATAATTACAATTAAGTTCCCTGATTTGATTGTCGAGAAAAAAATGGTAACATTACCTATTGGTGGCTTATACAAGAAAGATCTTTACGATAGTCTTAACCAGATTTAATATTATTACCCGGTTATTTTTAAGTGCACATCATTCGTTAATTTAATTATAGTCTTATGAAAAAAATTACTCTTCTACTCTTTGTTTTATTACCATTTTTTTGTTTCTCTCAGGACACACTTGTAAAATGGACCTTCCCGAATAATCCTGATGATTCGGTTGCCGATGGTGGCATCACTGCCAATCTTGCTATGACCATTTCTGCCAAAGGCGGTGTGAGTGCCATGAATTTTGCTTCGCAGGGCGCCACAACTTATTGCGTTGGTACCAATGCATGGACGGGTGGAGCTTTGACAAAATATTGGCAGGTGAAGGTTGTCACACTGGGTTACCAGGCTTTGCACTTTTCATCAAAACAAAAAAGTTCTGCTTATGGTCCACGGGATTTTAAAGTGCAGTACAAAATTGATTACTCAGGCACATGGACTGATGTCCCTGGCGCTGTTATTATGGATACCGCCAACTGGACCAAGGGGGCTTTAACTAATTGTGCACTGCCTTCTGCATGCGAAAATCAGGATACTGTTTATATCAGATGGCTCATGACAAGCAACATTTCATCAAACGGTGGAGCAGTTGCTTCAAATGGAACTGAAAGAATTGATGACATTATCATTGCCGGTACTTCAATGATAGACTCACCACCTACTGTGATCAATGCTTTTGCTACCGGATACAACAGTGTGAAAGTAAAATTTGATAAAGGTGTAAACACCACAGCCACGAATGTTGCTAACTATACAGGCCTGGGTACAATTTCTACTGCTGTCAGATCTGTTACCAATGACACTGTAACGTTAACGCTGACTACACCGCTTTCAGCAGGAGTTGTGGACACTGTTACAATTTCCAATGTTCAGGATATTGCCGGAACATCTATGACTTTACCACAGAAATTCCCTATCGTGTGGGGCAATCCAAATAGTCAGAATATTGTGATCACAGAAATCATGTACAATCCTCCCGAAGCCGGAACGGATACACTTGAATTTATTGAATTATTTAATAATGGGGCAACCACAGTTTCGTTAAAAGATTTTTACTTTTCGATGGGTGTAAATTATACATTTCATAATGACTCGGTGCAGCCCCAGGCTTATTATCTTGTAACTGTAGATTCAATTGCATTCGTTCATTTTTATCATCAGATTGCTCACCAATGGACAAGCGGGTCGCTTTCAAACACGGGAGAAGCCATAGTTTTAAAAGACAATTACGGATCTCTTGTTGATTCTGTTTATTATCATACCACCAGCCCGTGGCCAACAGCAGCAAATGGCAATGGTTCTTCAATGATGCTTTGCAGTCCTTCTTCCAACAACAATGTAGGATCAAGCTGGTCAGCGGCAGGAGCAGCAAATTCTCTTGCTTTCGGAGTGGTGAATAATAAAGAGGTCTATGCAACTCCCGGAGCAGGATGCATGACTATAACAGTTGACACAGTTCCTCCTTTTGTTACGATGGCTATGGCTACAAATTTGTCAACTGTAAAAGTCTTCTTTAATGAAAATCTAAACTACTCTTCTTCGCAGAACATTGCCAATTACACGGGACTGGTTTCAATTGCATCAGCAGTTCGCACACCTTTGACAACTGTAACTTTAAATCTTGCAACACCTCTTGTTCCCGGCATTCCTGACACACTTACAATAAATAATGTCAGAGATTCTGCCGGTAACCAAATGATAACTCCGCAAAGTTTTGTTGTTATTTATAATAACCTGATTGAAGATGTCGCTATTTCCGAGATCATGTACAATGACCCAAGCTCCAATGCTGACTCACTTGAATTCATTGAACTTTATAACCGGGGTACGACCATT
>CAISZK010000429.1 GCA_903889915.1 uncultured Bacteroidota bacterium | reverse complement strand
TGCAATTATTTCGGGCAACACTTTCAGTGCATCACCCACAATGCCATAGTCGGCAGCTTCCCATATTGGAGCATCAGGATCTTTATTCACTGCCACTATACATTTGGATGAACTGATCCCTCCAAGATGTTGAATAGCGCCTGAGATTCCGAATGCAAAATAAATATTCGGAGCAATGATCTTTCCCGTTTGTCCGGTATGTTCTTCATGAGGCCTCCATCCTTCATCGGAAACAGGGCGTGAACATGCTGTAGCGCCACCCAGCAAAGTTGCGAGTTCTTCAATAGGTCCCCAGTTTTCTGGTCCCTTCATTCCCCTTCCGCCCGAAACAACAATTTCAGCATCGGTGAGGAGTATCTTGCCTCTTACTTTAGTGACTTCTTTAACTTCTGTTTTGAAAAGTTCAGGACTTAATTCAGGACAAAAGTTTTCTATGACTGCGCTCACAGGTGATTCAATTAATCCAAATGCATTCTGATTCAGAGTTAAAATTTTCACAGAAGTCCTAATATGAACATTGGCAAAAGCCTTGGCTGTGTAAGTCTTTTTGATGATGGTAAACGGATCATAGTTTGAAGGAATTGATGTAACCCCGGAAACCAGGCCGGCTTTGAGTTTTATCGAAACTCTCGGAGCTATTGCTTTCCCTGTGTTATTATGTGCAAAAATGATCACTGTGGCATCTTCTTTTTTGGCTGCCTGCTCAATGATTGCAGTATAAACCTGGTTGTCGAGAATTTGAAGTTTCTCATCACCTGCAGAAAGAATTCTTGATGCGCCGTATGTGCCAAGTTTGTTTAATTCTTCATCTTCTACCTTACCAATTGATAAAGCTGTTACAGAAGTATTGAGTTTCTTTGCAATTTCATTAGCATAAGATACAAGTTCAAACGAAACTTTTTTAAACTTACCATCCCAGTTTTCAGTAAAAACTAATATAGACATGATATTGATTTTTGATTTAAGATTTTTGATTTAAGATTTACTTTTCTCCCCGGTATAACATTAAATTACTTTGGCTTCGTTGTGAAGCAGCATTACAAGTTCTTTAACATTTTCAGGATCTACCCTCTTGCAGGCAGCTTTTGGTTTAGGATATTCATAACTTACAAATTCTACCAAAGGTTCCACTGCTGCAGCTTCGACCACCTGAAGCGGTTTCGCTCTTGCACCCATGATCCCGCGCATGGAAGGAATACGTGGCTCTTTGCAAATACCTTTCTGAACAATAGCAACAAAAGGTGTTTGTGTTGTGATGACTTCCTGGCCGCCGTCAATTTCTCTTTTCAGTTTTATCTCACCGTTTTCAATATCGAAAAATGATAATGCAGAAACAGAAGGGAGATTGAGTATTTCAGCCAGCATACCGCCAACTGTGCTGCCATTGAAATCGCATGATTCAATTCCGCAGAAGATCACATCAAAACTTTCTTTCTTTATGACTTCTGCCAATTGTGTGGCTATAATAAACGAATCAGTTGGATTGGCATTTACACGGATAGCTTTATCAGCGCCCATTGCCAAAGCTTTTCTGATGGTTGGTTCAGTTTCACATCCGCCGACATTGATCACAGTGATACTTTCAACAACTCCGGGTTGAGCATCTTTAATATCCAGCGCCCTTGTCAATGCCAGTTCATCCCATGGATTGACGACCCATTGAACGCCTGTAGTATCAAAGGTGGTATTGTTGTTCACAAATTTGATCTTTGTTGTTGTGTCAGGAACATGACTGATACAAACTAAAATTTTCATGGTTGTATTAAATTTAATTATGGTTTAAAAAGTAGTTTAGGCTGAAGACTGAAGGAGTTAAGTAAGATGCTTAAAGTTTCTTATTCTTTTCCCTTCAGTCTAAATAGCTTCAGCCTTAAAGCCTATTTCAGTATCGTTCTCGAAATAACTATTTTTTGAACTTCTGAAGTTCCTTCATAGATCTGCGTAAGCTTGGCTTCGCGCATTAAACGCTCCACATGATACTCGCTCACATAGCCATATCCGCCGTGAATCTGAACAGCTTCTGTGGTTACTTCCATTGCTATGTCGGCTGCATATTGTTTTGCCATTGCACTTGCAAATCCATAAGGCTGATGCTGGTCTTTCAACCATGCTGATTTAAGACAGAGGTTGCGTGCGTTTTCAATTTTAACTGCCATGTCGGCAATTTTGAATGCCACTGCCTGATGATTGGCTATTTCGGTTCCAAAAGCTTTTCTTTCTTTGGAATATTTAATAGCGCGTTCATAAGCTCCCGAAGCAATTCCCAATGCCTGTGAAGCTATACCAATACGGCCACCATCGAGGGTTTTCATGGCGAATGTGAACCCAAATCCATCTTCACCAATGCGGTTTTCTTTCGGAACTTTCACATCATTGAACATCACTGAATGTGTGTCGGAACTTCTCATCCCCATCTTCTTTTCATGTGGTCCGAGTGTGATGCCGGGCCATGATTTTTCAACAATAAAAGCATTGATGCCTTTATGTTTCTTTTCAGGATTGGTTTGAGCGATTACAAGGTAGGTTGAAGCACAGTTGGCATTGGTGATCCAGTTTTTTGTACCGTTCAAAAGATAATAGTCGCCTTTGTCTTCAGCAGTGGTTCTTTGTGATGTGGCATCAGAGCCGGCTTCCGGTTCACTCAACAGAAATGCTCCAATCTTTTCACCACTGGCAAGTGGAACAAGATATTTCAGTTTTTGTTCTTCGGTTCCATACGTCTCAAGTCCCCAGTTGACAAGGGAGTTGCACACTGACATGACCACTGCACAAGCAGAATCATGCTTTGATATTTCTTCCATTGCCAGCACGTATGAAATGGTATCCATGCCGCCACCGCCGTATTTAGGGTCGGTCATCATGCCCAGGAAACCAAGTTCTGCAAGCTTTTTCATTTGTTCTTTTGGGAATTCAGCTTTTTCGTCCCGTTCAATAATTCCGGGAAGCAATTCACGTTCAGCAAAGTCTTTTGCAGCCTGCTGTATCATTTTTTGTTCTTCTGTTAAGTCAAAATTCATGGTAAAAGGTTTTATTGGTTAATAATAAATTGAACTAAATAATTACGAAATTTTAAAAATAAATGTTTTTTGGAATGTACAAACATAGCTATTTTTTTTCAAATAATAATGGAAGGGGAGAAATAAAAAATGGTTTGAAAAATAATGAAAAGAAAAAAATTGGCCGGTAGGATGGTCTTTGAATAAAAAACTCTTACACATTGTTCGCAAAATCTAAATGCGCAATTGTTTTTACAATGCTTGTAATTTTAATGATTCAAAATTCTTTTGCTACTGCGCCTTTGAGGAAATTTTTCACGGTGCTTTCATCCACTTTGAATACTTCACAGAAACGAGAAAGCGTATGCTTTTCAATACTGCTCTTATGGTATATCATTTCTTGTTCGTAAACATCAGGACAATGACGTTTGAAATATATTGTAAAGAAATTATGAACACTTGGGAAATAATTTCCAATTTGTCTTCACTCTGCTTTACAAAATATCCTAGCAACATTCTCTATCCCCAACAAATTAAAAAGTTTCTTCACTGCCGGTAAATCCCCATAATTAAGGATGGTTTCAACCAACTGTTCATGACTGATATTTTCTTTTTCATTTTCAGCAGTTGACCAGAATAAATAGCTGTATTCCTTAATAAACTCTTTTATTTCCGGGCTATTCATGAGATGATAATTGTTGATGATTTTCTATGACAAAGATACAAATTTTGTTTGAATTATCATGAAAAAACACTTGCCAATTTTAATCATTTTCTATTTTAGCAGTAGTTTCAATTGTTCATTTATTGTAGGAAATTTATGAATAGAATTGAGTAGGAAATGAAAAATGAAAATGTGGTTTTGCAATGGAAGTCTCACCGTATCCTTTCTTATTTTCACTTCATCCTCCTCAATTTTCCCTGTACAAGGATTACCATATCCTGCAACATAATTCCTCGTAGAATACAGTAACTCTATTCACCCTCCGCTGTTATCAAGAAAGGTATAAAGTTATTTTTCCTTTGTAACAGCATCTTTTTTTGAAAGCTAACCATTTTCAAATTAAACAGGAACCAACTCAACTCCGTGATCAATACTCTTAAAAGATGTTTTATGGTTACTGTTTTTGGTAGGGTTGAACTCTTAAGAAGCATATACATTACAATGCGAAGTACACGCTTTATGTTATGAAGTACATGCTTTGCAATGAGAGGTCCTTACTTCACTTAAAGAGGTAAATGCTTCATAATGCAAAGTATATGCCTTATTAAATGAGGTATAGACATCATTTCATGAAATATATGCTTTAGAAAAAGAAGTACATGCATTCTGTCGTGAAGTGTGTACCTCTTATCAAGAAGTATAGACATTATGATGCAAAGCATGTGCTTTACGATAAGAAGCATATACCTCTTTCGCTTTCATCAGTCTGTTTAACGCCTTTTCAGAATATAAAACCGCAGTTGTGAGAGATTCTTTTGGTAAAATAACATTGAAGATTAATAACAAGGCAATCAAAGCAAGTGATTGATCAGCGTGCAATAAAATCATGTGGATCACTCCAGTGGCTCTGTCCTCTTGCGTTGAATCGCGCCACACGAAAATAAACTATCTCACCACGTTTGAGACCCTGAACAATCAATTTGTGCATGTTCATGGTGGTAAGAACGGTTGTCCAACTATCTTCATTGTCTATTTCCTTTGATATTTGCACAATATAGGTGTATCTTTCCTTTTTTTGATCAAGAGGATTGGTTTTTTGAATCAGAATTATTTTTGCACCATGCTGACCGCCATAATTGGCATCATCTATTCTTTTTATGGTAGGTTTGTCCGGGGTATCTTTTGGCGAAGGGTCTTTGCTGACTGCAAATCCAGAAGCATCCAGCTTTTCCCTTTGACCAATATAAAGCTTATTGACCTGAGAAAGCAATGTGTACCTCATCATGTCGAATAAATTTCCAACCTCAGTATCACGGGTGGTTTTAGCAGTTTTTCCTCCGCCTTTCACGCATGCCTGGGCCGAAAATGCGGCTTGATATTGTGTTTCAAATGTTTCTTCATCAATTTCGGGATCGGGGTAAAGGTCGGGTTGTTTATATAAGCCAATGCGAACGCTTCCGCCCCGCACCAATACTTTTTTGTACTGTTTGCGGGTGCAACCCATTATAGCCTTACATTCACGATGAGCCATTTGAATACCTTTTTCAAAAGAGCTACAAAATTACGAAATAATTATTTATCGGAAAACAAATGTTATTTTAAAATTATTCATGAAAATAAAAGATCAATCACAAACTGTTATTTCAACTTCTGAATAAATTTACACATTAAGTTAAGCACTTTTTCCTTCTGTTGCAAATGCGGCGAGTGTCCGCAATTGTGAATAAGTTCTATCCGCGATTCCTTGACTTGTTTCTGAATTCCTTCAAGCTGTGCAAAGGAACCATACTGATCTTTGTCGCCCTGAATGGCAAGAAAAGGAACTTTGATTTTGGGTAGAAATTCTTCAATGCTCCATTCTCTGAAATTTGGTTTCAGCCATGTGTCGGCCCAGCCATAGAACATGCTGACGGTTTTATTGCCATGATATTTGAAAAGCAATTCGCGCAGGGTGCCCTGTTCAAACATTTTTACCGCTTCGCGTATGCCCTGCAATGAAATTTCCTCAAGAAACAAATGAGCAGCAAGAGTGATCACCCCGATAATATTTTCAGGACAACTGCCGGCATGGATAATGGAAATGGATCCGCCGTCACTATGACCTATCAGTATTTTCCGGTGATCTTTAAGATTTAATTTTGAAAAAAGTTCAGGAAGAAAAACCTGTGCCTGCTCATGCATGAAAGTCATTTGGCGCGTAGTCTTTAATTTCTCGGAAAGTCCATGCCCATACCTGTCGAATACCAAAGCAGGATAATTCATTTTATTGCTCAATAATGCAGGGAAATCCTTCCACTGTGCAATACTACCAAGACCTTCGTGAAGAAAAACGAGCAGAGGTTTATCCGTCGAAAGCAATTCGGGATGAAGAAATTCGTAATGCAGTGATACCCCTTGTACGTTGATAAAACCCGGGGTTGTGCTGTTATTATTATTTTCAATTTTACTCATAATTTTCAATTTTACTGAATCTATTAAATGCTCTGATGATTTAAGGCTTCTTTGGCTTTGCAATATTCATCCATGATTTCTTCAACAATTTTGGCTGCCGGTTTAATCTCATTTATCAATCCCGACACCTGTCCGATTTCCAATTCGCCATCATCCACATCGCCTTCAAACATACCTTTTCTCGATCTTCCATGTCCAAGCAGTGCAGAGAGCTGTTCAGTCGTTGCGCCCTGTGTTTCCATTTTGTCGGCTTCAGTGAAAAACTTATTTTTAATGATCCTGACGGGCATGATTCGTTTCAATGAAAGCTGTGTATCGCCATCTTTTGCTTCAATCACTTTTTGTTTAAAAGCAGGATGTGCCGAGGATTCTTCGGAAGCAACAAAACGGCTTCCAATCTGCACACCTTCTGCGCCCAGCGCCATGGCGGCAAGCATCCCTCTTCCTGTTGCTATGCCTCCTGCTGCAATGAGTGGAATGGAAACAGCTTTGCGAATCATAGGGATCAGTACCATGGTGGTGGTTTCTTCCCGTCCGTTATGACCACCGGCTTCAAAACCTTCTGCAACGATGGCGTCAACACCAAGCTGCTCGCATTTCACAGCAAACTTTACATTGGCAATCACATGAACCACTTTTATTCCCTGCTCTTTCAGAAAAGCCGTGTATTTTCCCGGATTTCCGGCAGAAGTGAAAACAATGGGCACTTTTTCTTCAATAACAATTTTAATAAAATCATCAGCATAAGAAAAGATAAGAGGGATGTTTACTCCAAAAGGCTTGTCAGTGGCCGCACGGCATTTGCAAATATGCTCACAGAGAATTTGCGGGTCCATCGAACCGGAGCCAATAAGCCCAAGTCCGCCTGCATTGCTGACTGCCGAAGCCAATTCCCATCCGCTGCTCCAGATCATTCCTGCCTGAATGATGGGATATTTAATGTTGAATAGTTGGGTGATCCTGTTCATGTCCTGTTTTTTCAATGTCTTTAAACCAAAACAGACCACCGAAGCATTAGAAACTTTTGTGGTCTGTTGATGTGTTAAGTTTGGTGTTGCTTATGCTTTCTTATAAACGATAGCCGTAAGCGTCTTGTCATCTCCACCCATGTTTACTGAAAGGCCATAAGGACGATCAGGGGAAATTTTTATCTGAGCCTCACCTGCTTTTCCGGTAAGTTGTTCCAAAATGGTTACTGCCTGATGAACTCCTGTAGCGCCTGTTGGATGTCCCCATCCAATCAAACCGCCGGTGGTGTTGAAAGGAACCTTGCCTGTACGTGAAGTGTTACCATCAATAACAAAGTCAATGCCCTCACCATAATTAGCAAATCCAATGGCTTCAACTGCCATAATTCCTGCTATGGTAAAGCAATCATGACACTCAACAGTTCCAACCTGCTCCTTAGTGATTGAAGCCGATTCAAGCGCTTTTTTAACAGCAATCGAAGTTGTCTCAAGTCTTGTTGGATCTGTAGGATCTTTTGTAATGTCATCTTCTGCCTGTCCATAACCAATGATTTCGACAGCCTCACTGAGAGGAATTCCTATTCGTTTCAAACCTTCTTCCGATACCACAGCAATTGCAGAAGCGCCATCAGAAACTTTTGAACAATCAAACACATTCAGGCTATCAACAAACCCTTTTGGATTGGGTTCTGCCATTGCCACTTTATGCGGATCTGTAGAAGTGTTGTGGTATTCCTGTGCTGTTGGTGATAAACGTGCATTTTCTATAGCATTTTTATACCATGTTGCCATAGCAAGGCGTGTTTTGTCTTTCCCGAACTTTTCCTGGTATGCTTTTGCTCTGTCGCTGAATTTTCCCGGGAAGAAATAAGCATGGCCATCTTTCCTTTGTTTTGCCCAGCCTGCTGCAGCAAGAATATCGGCGCCATAAATAGCTTTCACCGTATTCTGAACTTCAACACCGATAACAAGAACAACATCTGCCGTTTCGGCAAGCACGGATTTAATCCCTTCAACAAGTGCCAGAGCGCCGGTACCACAAGCGCCTTCTACTCTTGTGGCAGGTTTATGTTTTAATCCTTCGTCAATGTATGGAATAAACCCTGCAAGATTAGCCTGTCTGTTGAATCTTGAAGCAATGAAATTGCCAATAACAGATTCATCAACATTCTTCGCTCCACCAATCTTTTGCAACACTCCCTGACCTGCTTCTTTAATCAATTCTTCAAGTCCTGCTCTCTCTTTTTTAGGGTTAAATTCTTTTCTTCCGGTTCCCATAGAAATGGTATTATAGCCGGCAACCATATAAACTTTCTTTCTCATTTTCATTTTAATTTCCTCCTAATTTAAATAATCATTAATGGGTCCGTAAGCATGGAAGAACCCTGTTAATAAAACAGTGTTCACATCCTTTTCATTGAAGGCAACTTTATCATTTACCAGCGCCAATCCTATCTCTTTTGAACGTACAGCATATTTTTTGGCCAAATCAGAACCAAATGCATTTGAATTTTTCAGATCAGCAAAATACGTTCTGAATATTTCTTCCTTATTGGGTGCACCAACCACCGATTTCCATGGTTTTATAGTAGCAGGAACAGTGCCCAGTCTGTCATCACATTTTGCCTGGATGTCAGCTATGGCAACATATTGTTTTTTATTGATGTCATAAATAGCAACCGGCCTGTTCTTATCATATTTCAGGAATCCGTCTTTCTGTGAACCATCAGAATTCTGTCCACCACGAACCCCTGCTTCCATCATTTTATCAAGAAGGTTGCTGTGAAGATCTTCATTTGGCAGATATGGATTCATCACACTCATGATATACTGACAAACGTCAATACCTACATAATCTATCAACTGAAAAATTCCCATAGGGCGTATCAGGTAATCCTGTGTGATCTTATTGATCATGTAAATACCTTCTGCAAGTGAACTGTCTTTTGCAAGTTTTTCTGCCTCTGAAATTCCATAAATAGCATCGCGCATGAAATGTCCATTTCCAATAAATCCTGCAAAATCATGTGAAGGAACAACAATTTTCTTCAAATTCTTTGCATACATCAGCACGAATTCTTCCAATTCAGGAAGTGTGGTTTTAGCTTTGATCAGTTCAACCAATTTCTGAACTGCGGGCGGATTGTAAAAATGCACACCGATGATCCTGCCACCTAACTTTGCTTTGGTATCAATTTCATTTATTGGAATCGAAGAAGTATTGGTGAAAAACCATGGTGACTTTTTATTGTTTTCATTGATGTTTGAAAAGATCTTCACCTTTAAATCAGGGTCTTCTTTTATTGCTTCAAAAATCAGGGTTGAATGATAAGCAACTTCAATGCTCACTGAAGGTCTTATCAGAAGCATGACATCATCAACATACTGATTGATGATCTCGCTGTTTTCAATGAGATCAGTGCGGTTTGCATAAACCGTCCGAAGCATTCCGACTTTTCTTTCTGCAGCTTTCAGTACCTGTGCCCTGATGTATTTCATTAAACCGTGCAAAGCTTCACTGGAAACATCCATGGCATTGATGACAAAATGTTTTCCCTTATTCTCGGGTTTAAGACTCAGATCAGCCATTTCGATGGCAGTGAGTAACAAGATGCCGCTGCCCATTTTGCCCGCAGCACCAAGCACTGTTACATTTTCTAATTTATCTGTATAGTTCATAATGTAAAAAAGTTTAGGTTTTATAAAAATCTATTAATTAACGAAATTACAAAAAACAATTGATACAAAAAACAAATCGCCCCAAAAAAGCATATTCTGAAACGTGAAAGCCTACTATTTTTCAGAATAATTAAAGTCATGGACACAATTCATTTTTATGCCCGGGCAGTATTACCAGCTTGGTTTTCTTTTTTCAAGAAATGCGCGCATACCTTCTGCGCCTTCATTGCCAAACAGGGAGCCAAATTCTTTTGACTCTAGTTCACTTCCGCTATTGAAATCCGTGAGCATCCCTTCTCTGGTAACTTTCTTTATTTTTTTAATGGCTTTAGGTCCTTTAGAGGCAATTTTTGTTGCAATGGCCATCGCTTCTGTCATGAGCTGATCCGGATCAACCACTTTCTGAACAAGACCGATACGGTATGCTTCTTCCGCATTGATCATATCAGCAGTTGAAAGCAGATACAGTGCATTTGAAAGTCCAACTATTCTTGCCAATCTTTGTGTTCCGGCATAACCGGGTATTAAACCAAGGTTCACTTCGGGTTGTCCGAATTTTGCAAATGTACTTGCTATACGGATATCGCATGCCATAGCCAGTTCACAACCGCCTCCCAAAGCAAAGCCATTCACAGCAGCAATTACAGGCATTTCAAGTTTCTCCAAACCCATGAAAGTGTTCTGACCTACCTTTGAGAAAGCATAGCCCTGCTCAGCATTCATATCAACCATTTCAGCAATATCAGCACCTGCAACAAAAGCTTTGCCTTCGCCGGTTAAGATTAAAACTTTTACATCGCTGTTTTGTGACAATGAGGATATGAAATCATTCATCTCTTCAAAGAACTTCGAGTTAAGTGCATTCATTGCCTGGGGACGGCTTATGGTTACAACAGCTATCCCATTTTGAATTTCAGATTTTAAAATTTCGTAATTCATAGTGTTATGGTTTTAATTATTGCTCAAATTTTTATTGCTATTTTATTGTGCAATAATAATTAAAAAATCAGTAACAAAAAAATAAATCAATGTTCAAACTGTCCTTGTTCCTCAATGTAATCAATGGGAAACGAAACCAGAATGGATTTGTTTGGTTAAAGTGATTTGATATTCAGTAAAAGTTGAATTGATTTACAAAGCAAATCTCTAATAAACATTTATCCTTTGGTGAACAACAGTATTCCCTACTTGTAAATTTACGAGATACAACCCTTTTGACACGGATTTTAATACAACATCTTTATGAACAGATCCGTTTTGCAATCCAAGATCATCATCATAAATCGTTTTTCCAACAAGATCGGTCACGCTGATGTTAACATCGCTTTCAGCTTTCAGGTCAAACTCGATCACGAAACTGCCATTATTAGGATTTGGGAATAATCGGTACGAAAGAGGTTCTTCGCTTTCATTTATTCCATTCACATAAGTGGCAAAAACAGTATCGGATGATGTAGAACAGCCAAAAGGAACGGATGCTGTCAGAGAATAATTACCGGTGGCAGTAAAATTATAAGTCATTGCATTTGCTCCTGAAATTGGTGTACCATTAAAATACCATTGTAATTGGAACCCTGCAAGGTTGGTGTTTAAGATATGTCCCCCTGTGATCCAGAAAGTAGGTTTAGGTGGATTTGCCATAATTGTTGTAGTCTGGGTATTGGTAATTGCCCGGCAACCATAAGAATTTGTGACTTCGCAATAGTACGTGCCGGCCTGCTTTGTAGTATAATCTGAATGGGTTGCATTATAGATAGCTGCAGTGTCGCGATACCATTGATATGTATCTCCCGTAAGTGGAGTAACACTTAGTGTGATTGAATCCCCATTGCAAATTGAATCATTTGGCGTAACATCAATATTGCTTACAACAATCGGAGGATAAACGTGAACTGTATCCGTTGCAGTATGTACTATCACGGGGTGAGTGATCGTGATACTTGCTGTAAATCCGTCATGTGTAAGGGTAGTTGTTCCTGTCGAATGGCCGTTAAAATAAACATCGCTATTGCAATGGTCGTCCCCTCCTGACAATCCGTTGTCATAATCCCATCCCTGCAAAATATATGATGTGTTATTCAACTGTATTTCCGGAAAAGCAAAGGTAACCGGGGCATCAGTATTATCAATATAGGCAGAGGTATAGACAACAGTGTTGGTAAGGCTGTCTATCAATACAAAATAATAATCCGGAGATGAAAAAGGAGAGTCATCACAACCGCTTGTTGCGCCCAGAATTGACACAGACGAGAGAAAATAACCCAGGGTATCAATGGTTGCCTGTAAACTGACAGCATAATCCCCCGGTGCATTATAATATTGAATGGGCGGTGTTTCAAGTACACTTTGGTTTCCATTTCCAAAATCCCATGCATAAGAATATCCTGTATTACCATTACTCGGAAGCTGGTTTTGGAAATTTGTACTCAAAGGAGCACATCCAATTGACTGATCAATGCTAAAAATGCCATTGGAAGTTGAATCAGGAAGGATCCTGAGTGGTAAAGTAAAACTGGTATTTGAGGATTGACTGAGGCCAAGCACGGTTACCTGTGCTTCTACAAAAACAGTGACCATATAATTTCCTGTCATAACCGGGGTTCCGCATATTTTTGCACAACCATGTTCAGTGGCAGGAGGATTTGATGAGGGGTAGTAAATATTATTGACTGCATTGGTCTGAAAACTCAGGCCATAAGGCATGCCTGTAACACTAAGAATAGTAAGTTGATTGAGTGTTACATTATATCCGGAACCCGCGTCAACAAATTGCGAAGGCAGATAAAATGATACATCCTGGGTGTATGGCTGCATTGCATAACCGTCGGGCAAAGTATCGGGACAAAGTGCAGGTTTGGCCGGAGAAACAGAGCAAGCCATATTTACCGCACATCCGGGGCATTGAGCAATAGCATTGTTTTGTAAAAGAAGACTTCCTGTAAGAATAACAAAAACAATAGCGTAAACTTTTTTCATGATAGAAATTTAAAAAAATTAAAAAACAAAGTTATTAATCTAAGCTGCAACAGACGTTAAGTTAATGTTAACAAATGTTAAAGCTATTGCTACCATGTTAAGTTATAATGGATCGAAATACAAGGATAAGAATAACTACCCAATAATTTTATTGAGGAATTATAAGAATAAGCTTTAGCTAAAATGAATGATTAAAATCAATACAGGGATTTACTTCAAAACAATCTTCCTCGTAAAAGATTTTTCGTTGTTTTGCAATGTCACCAGATATAGTCCTTCGGATATTGATCCCATATTGATGTGCACTTCATTGACTCCCGGGTTGGCACTTCCGGTTTCTTTTTTCATCAGTTTTCCGGTGATGTCAAACACGCTGTAATCGTATTGTTCGCCTCCGGCAGCTTCGAAGGTCATGAGTATCTCATGCTCATGTTGCCCCGGAATGACGGAGATAAGGTTGAAATCCTGCTCCTGCTTGCAGCTAACAGGTATCACATTTGAATATGTGTAAGCTCCGTTATAATCTGTTTGTTTCAGCCTGTAAAACGAATTTCCTGCAAAAGGGCTGTCATCAATAGCACTGTAAGTAAGCAGGTGGTTGCTGTTGCCGGCTCCGGGAAAATCAACAACTTTTTCAAAAGAATAATAATCACCTGAACGTTCAACGGTGAAGAAATTGTTGTTTGTTTCGGATGCTGTTGACCAGTTAAGATTGACTTTGTTATTGCTGCATTTGGCAGTAAAGTCCAATAGTGTTATAGGGAGAGGCTGATCAATTGAAGTGATTGTCCATTTCGAGAATGAAGTTGTTGTCACTGTTGGTGAAGTCCAATAAGGAGAGGGGCCACTTGCATAAGCTGATGAGCCGAATGACGCCCATGATGAACCATCATTCTTCCAGACTATCGCTTTAGCGCCGTTAAAATCATGAGAATTGTCGAGATCAGAAAGCCAGTGGAAAGTAATATCTCTTCCTGATGCCGGTTGTATGGAAGCAGTAATGTCCCAGTAACAGGAAATGCTGTTATTGGGACCTACGCCAACAATGCCATTGGGATTGCCATTGGTGCCATCGCCAGTGACCCGTGTGAAAAAAACATCACCAAGATCATCCACACCTGAACCGATGGATAGACCAAGGAAATTTAATGATGCTCCAATACCAACAGCCCTGTTATCCATGTATGATGTTCCGATGATCCTGCTTGTACTGCTTTCAACCGGGTCCAATGATGAACTGCTGAATTTCACCTGGTGCAATCCTGTTTCTATATTTCCGCTCGTTAAGGTGAGATTATGGGTAATTGTTACATCGTCTCCAAGTGTGATCTTTCCTGAAGTTTTATTTATTGTGAGATCGTACAAAGTACCGGTATTTGTTCGCAATTGCTGCGATGAACCTCCGCCACTAAGTGTAAGATCTCCCGTTCCTGCATCGAAAGTTCCACCGTCATTAATAAAATCTCCTTCTATTGCCAGTGTACCGTCATTGTCAACATTGGATGAAGGCTGAATGTCCATACCTCCTCCGGTTCCAAAGAAAGCCCCGGCGGGAATGGTTATTGCTGATGATGCATTCACAGTTACCTGCTGTGCCTGAATTGCAGTGCAGCCTGACATTGTGAAAGCGTAAATTGCAAATATTTGTAATTGTTTGTTCATAGTTTCTGCATTTAATGATGAAAATGAATGATTGTTTGTTGGCCTGAATTTGAGATCAATCCTTTTTTAAGGAATAGTTAATTCAAGGCTTCCCTGACCCCATAGATAAGGGGTTGTACTATTTACCATAAACCAGGGGACTATCAGATCGCCTGCATTTATTGCAGTTGTGGTGCCACTCCCGGCAGGAACGGTGAAATTGTAATTATTACCTGAGGTTGTGCAGGTAAACGTAACAGTCCCTAACAGCGTACCTGTCATGTTTGCACTACTATTATTTGGAGGAGTGTATTTATAAACAACCACCGTTACAACATATCCCGAACCACTTGTGACCTCAACATTGCCGATGTATTTTGAAAAAGTTGATGCGCTTGTTGCTGTATAACCAAAAGAATGACCACAATATCCATTAGCGAATTGGACTGATAATGTCGTTGGCAGACCATTGCTGTAAACGCCTCCTGTTCCATCATTATAGTATTCCCAATAATAATTGTTCGTGTATTCTCCCAAAATTTTTCCAAGAGGAATACTGATCTTTGTTGATCCCCATGAAAGTGTCCCGCTACCGTTGTTTTGCAAAACCTGTCCTGCTGCTGTGGCCTGTGCAGTGGGCAAAGTGAGCGCATAGGATGTTGCAGTAGCGCCTGAATTAATGGTAACAGTATTTGCATTTGTACTGTTCTGCCATGCCATCGAACCTGTGATCGCCGAGGCATTGCCCAACCGCATCGTCCCGTTTACCCACAGGAAACCTGCACTGGATGCGCCGTTGTTGCCGGAAACTTTGAAACCTGTCGAACCGTTATAAGTGATGTAGGCATCATTATAATCAAAAAAACCGCCATCGTCCGAAATGTCAATACCTCCGCCGGTGTGGTTATCTCCATTTGCCCACATTGAACCGGTGGTTCCGTATTGAGAAAAGATGGAACCACTGGCTCTGATTCCTCCGGCCACATCGAGTTTGGTGCCCGGGCTGGTTGTTCCGATTCCAACATTGCCGCCTATGTATCCGTTGCCCGATATGTTATAGTTGGCTGTCTGCAGACTTGTGCCATTCTGAATATAGTTGCCGCTTCCCGAAGGAATATCAGCAGCCACCAAAGCCCTGAAAGTTGGGGCAGCAGCGCCACCACTTGTGGGACCTGCAAACACAGTGTTGGCAGTTTCGTTGGCCAGTGTGCCGCTCAGTGTGCCTGATATTGTAACAGGCGAGCCGGAAACATTGAAAATTGAAGGGAGTGATAACCCAACAGATGTAACTGTACCTCCACTGGAGGGCGAAGTGTTGGTGATAGTAAAATTCGGGTAGGTTCCACTCACTGAAATTCCCGTTCCGTTGTTTAAGACCACTATCTGGTCGGGAGCGGAATTGGTTAATGTAATAGTACCACCCAACGATACTGATCCTCCTCCGCTCATCCCAGTACCTGCTGTTACGGTGAGCGAGGAATTTGCCAGCATTGCATTTGTAACTCCTCCGCTGGCAATTGCAATGGTGCCGCTGGATGTAATGGATCCACCCGACAAGCCTGAACCTGCAGTGATGGATGTTACAGAACCTACTGCGGTGCTGAGTTGTTGCCATGATGAACCGTTGTAATAATAAAATCCTGCGGGAGCATCGGTTTGAAAAACCAGTAAGCCTGTGGCAGGTGAAGAGATCGCTGTGCGGTCGGTGCTGAGCATTCTTGGTGCAAGAAAGCCTAATGTTGACCTGACTTCAAGCATGGCCGAGGGGTCGGCGGAGCCTGTAGAAGGTGCTATGAGTACTCCGTTTTGACTAATTGCTGTTTGTGTTGTTGTCAGAGATGTAATAATAACAACAATCATGAAAAGAATTTTCGTAAACAGCCTGTTTTCTCTGTAGTGGTGTAGAAGTGTTTTCATAAGTTTAAAATTAAGTTGATTTTATAATTGGCTGAAATTGTCAAACTGGTCAATCACTAATTTCACTTTCACTATATTCTTCCTCACATCAGGGTAAGTGTTTTCCCTATAATAATCCTCCAAGTTAGTTAGTACACAAATATAACGAATTGAAAAGGAAAAGTCAAGTTTTTTTGGATAAAAAAGCCTTTATTAAGTTAAAATTAAGAGTTCAGAAAGAAATGCATTTGAAAGGAATACAATTTGCATAATCAAAACGCGCCATGAGGTGCGATTGACCAAGGTAAATATACGTAAAATGAAAGATTTAAAGTGTTAAAGAAATCGGTGAAAAGGTGGATTTACGTAGGGATGATAGTGGGATGGGGAAATGGTTGGTTTTCTTTTCTACCAAAATGTCATCACTCCATGACTTTGCTTTTGATCTTGTAAAATGTTTTTGTTTTTTGTCTTCACAAATTTACTCAATCTTTTCAATCATTTTTTCTCCGCTACCACCGTAAATGTTTTCCCTTCGTCAATTATTTCCTTCACGGCAAAACCTGTTATTTTCAATTTCTCATTAATGTCTTTTCTTGTGAATGCACGCAGGGTTGTTTGGTCTTCAAATTCGGTGATGGTGACGCCATCGTCAATGATATACTTTGCATTCCAATCCCAGGTCTCAGCGGGGGATATGATCTTTTTGAGTTTGTTTATTCGTTTAATTTTCTTGCTGCCATGTTCAATGTTCTGTTCAAAATCGTGCATATCTTCAAAGATGGCGGGGGCTTCAAAAACTCCAAAAACAAAGGTTCCTTTATACACAAGAGCATTGCTGACACTTATAAATGTGTCCAGAACCTCCTTGTCGTTGATAATATAAGCAAGCGAACGCCCGGTTATTAAAACCGCCTGGAATTGTTCTTTGAATTGCATATTGCACATGTCGCCTTGAATGAACTTTGCTGAGGGGACTTCGGAACGGGCAATTTGGAGCATCTCTTCGTGCAGATCCAAGCCGAGATAATCGTAACCATTGGCTACAAAACGCTGTGCAAGCAAGCCTGTGCCGCAACCTATTTCAAGTATCTTATGGCTGTTATTTTTCTTAAGAATGGCATCATAAAATTCAAATTCTTTATCGTAATCAAAGATGTGTTGATACATCTCGTGATAGATGTTGGCAAAGGTTGAATAGAGCTGGCTCATTTTGGTATTCTATTTTTATCAGATTTCACAGGTTTGAATACTTTTGTAGTCTTGTTTAAAATATTTCTTTTCAATTTACACTTAATAAATAGAGGTTATAAAATAACTTCTAACCACCTTTAATTTTTTTATTTGTAAAATGATTTTATTACTTCAATAAGCCCTACAATATTGCTATTAAATTCATCAATTTCCTCGGCAGGTATCCACAGTTCATTATGAATTTGTCCGCCTACATTTTGAATCTCAAATTTCTTTATGTAGTCTGAATTGATTTCAAATTTTGTAACGAAACCTGATCCCGAAGAAGTAACATTCCAGTCACGGGCAATTTGAATTGCATATTCTTCATTCATTACCGGATAAAATATGGGCTGTTCAGGTAATCGGGGTGGAAACTTTGTCCAGCCTGAATGCTCAATTAAACTTAGCTCTTTCTGTCCTACCGGTCTATATAAGGTTGTTGTCATTTCTGTCTATAATATGTAAATAAAACGGGGAAAATACAGTTATCAGTTCTGTTGTGTGATTGTACTATCTTCTTTTTTCATTTTATCTTCCAACCCCGATATTCTGTTTCGTATAAACTGTTCGCGCTTCCTGGTTTTTTTATATTGGTAATAGCTATAAAATGTAAACAACAAAGGGAATAGAAAGTAAATGAATGTGATTTCCCATTTGGTTTTTGAAAAATCGAATATCAAATTCAGGAATGAAAAAATAGTTATTAAAATTCCACCAATAAATTGCCGCAACCATACCCTGCTTGAAGTAAGAAAGAGCCTGCCAAAAAAGCTTTTTCCCTCATCGCGTTCTTCAATCAATGATTCAAGTTCTATCTTATTTTTTATTCTTTCCGAATCGTGTAGCCTTAGACCCCTGTTTTCTATTTCTTGTTTTGCAGCGATAATGGCTTCGTTGGGCACCATGGTTTCACCATTTGCAATGCTGTATAGTTCTTTGACAGATTTGCCCTGTACTATCTTTGGCCAATTATATGTCATAGCTTTTAGTAAGGTTTATCTTTATTTTGGTGCTGGTATAAGTTGTTATGTAAAATTTATTTTTCGGCTCTGAAATCTATTTATTCAATTCCTCCTGCAAAACTACTAAACAATCCATATAACACCAAACAATAAAAATTTGATTTCTTTCCTAAATCGAAACATTTCACCGCAATCCGAAAAACATTAAATATTACAGGCGCTTCCGCTAAATGTGCCTTGTGTTCTTCATTACCAGCTCTCAGATCATCTTTTAAAATTGGATACTGATCGCTTCGATATGAATTTTTCACTTTAATT
>CAISZK010000428.1 GCA_903889915.1 uncultured Bacteroidota bacterium | reverse complement strand
TAATTTTGTCCATGGGATTTCTTATTGAAAGTTTGAAAGCCCAAAGTTCACCTTTTTGGTGATACAAAAGTCCACCTAAAGCTCTGTTTTATCAACATCTTTAGGGGGACTTATTAACTTGTTTGCGACTTTAAGGTATTAGTACATCCGGTATAATCTGAAATAGTCAGACAAATATTGTAATATCCGGCTGCACTATAAGTATGAGATGGATAGGCAATAGTATCATGTGTACCATCTCCCCAATTCCATAAATACGACAATGGCGGAGTACCTAAAGCATTATTAATAACATAATAGTGGTGGAGAATTATGGTATCTGGTACCATTGCAAATTGAGCTAAACAAATCATTTCAGACAATGGGCGCTTCCAGATAGTATTGCCAGCTATACCTGCAAAAATGGAGTTTCCAAAAATATTTAAAGTATAGATGCTGCTATAACTGGATAAACCTGTAGAAGACCAACTATTTCCATTATCTGAGGATAAAAACACATCTCCCGAAAAAGTATTCCCGGCAAAAATATATTTGCCAATTGTTGCCAAAGATAAAATGCGAATATCTGTCAAACCATTATTAATAGTTGACCAGGAGTTACCATTGTCAGAAGACAAATATATACCATTATACCAAGTGCTGGCATAAATATTATTACCACTTTTGGCCAAAGAAAAGACAGTGTTATTTGTTAAGCCTGTCGAAGTCCAGGTATTTCCATTATCTGTCGTCATGAAAACTCCACCATCGGCTGTTCCTGCAAAAATATTATTACCATCTACCAGAAATGACAATATTTCAGCCGTATCAGTTAAGCTATTATTCACATCAGTCCAGGTATTGCCATTGTCTGAGGATCGAAATATACCACTCCAGCAAGTCCCTGCAAATATATTATTACCACTTATGGCAAGCGACATAACAGAATCATTTGTCAGGCCTGCACTAACATTATTCCAACTATTTCCATTATTGACTGATAAAAACACACCACCATTGGTTCCTGCAAAAATGTTATTTCCGTCTATGGCTAATGCATTAACAATAGTATTTGTTAATCCTGAATTTACCGCCGTCCAACTGTTTCCGCTATTTGTTGATAAAAATACTCCGCCATCATTATGCCCTGCAAAAAGGTTACTTCCACTTGATGCAAAACTGGTTACCTGACCTGAACTAATAGGAAGGTTTGTGTATTGCCACTGTGCATTTGCGCTAAAGCAAATAATAACAAGCATTGCAATAAAGAATAATTGTTTTTTCATGATTTTTTTATTACGTTAACTATTGATTTCTATTTGATAAGTTTTTACTCCACTTTCTTTTTTTCGCCTTATTGATATTTGCTAAAAATCTCTGTTGGCGCGCGTTTCCCAACGCATGTCACCTTTATTCCTTCACAAATTTCCCCCTCCAAACCCCCTTGTCTGTCTCAACACTTACAATATAAACCCCTCTTGAAAAGCCTGAAACATCAACATTAGTTTTGTTCTCTTTTGTTTCGAGGGTTTTGATTATTTGGCCTTGGATGTTTGAGATTTCTATTTCTGATTTTTCAGGAATTGAAATTTCTATTTCATCACTAGTGGGGTTTGGATAAATACTAACATCATTGTAATAATTAATTTCCTCTTTAATATTTAACGCAATGTCTGTCACGCATGAATCATTGTTTGGTGAATAAATTGAATGACCATTTAAACCATAACACTCTAATGCATTACCTACGAATTCACTATTGCAAAAAAGAAGGAAATCTTTATCACAACCTATTCCTTCGATAATCTTTGTTGTAGGCCCACCCATACCACAATTTGAATAATCAAGATTAAGTACCTTCCTGTAAACCGTGCCGGTTAAAATGCTGTCAACAGACTGTACAATTGCAATGATGGGAAATGTAGTGTCACAGGAATTGTAAAATTTAACAGTATCATTTGGATTTAAATCAAAATTATAAAGTAAAACCTCATTGTTACAACCGGCATACAGGCAGTATAATTTTCTATTTTCTTGTCTAAGGAAAGCTCGTGGAGCAGTATCAACAAATGTATTAAAATACTGAGTGCACCATGGGTCCGGGCCGCCCAACCCTTCCATGTAACCTTTTGAAAACAACTTCTTGTATTGAGTGCTATTTATTGTTGTATCGCCACTGAGGTAATAATTATATTCACCGCGTTCAATACATGGCCCTACTGAACGATAGATTCTCCAAACAGGATTGTTATCTAAATATTGGATTGTCTGTCCGTGCGAGGTGAAAACTAAAATTGAAAAAAGTAAAGTAAGTGTGTGTTTCATAATTTTCTGTATTGATGATAATAGCAAATATCTGCATTAATTCTTTTTTGTGGGATTATAAATTCCCATGTGGTCCTCATTTCCCAACGTGTGCCACTATTCCTTCACAAATTTCCCCCTCCAAACCCCCTTGTCTGTCTCAACACTTACAATATAAACCCCACTTGAAAATCCTGAAACATCAAGTGTTGTTTTGTCCTCTTTTGTTTCGAAGGTTTTGATTATTTGGCCTTGGGTGTTTGAGATTTCAATGATTGCTTGTTGTGGGGTCTCGATTGTCAGATTATTGGTTGCAGGGTTAGGAAACATGGAAAGTTGATCTGAATTAGAGTCAGAATAAATACCTACGGTCCCTTGATATTCATAAGCACCCATGTCAATATGTCCGCCATTAATTCTTGGATTTTCGGCCAAATCAGTAACTGTTAATTTAAGTCCTGATGTATCAGGATTGCCAGAATTAATGCAGGGTGAATTCCACTGTAATGACCAATCCCCGCTAATACCATTATAATTAATACCACTACCGGTAGAGGGTGCTACAAATAAAGGATTTATGTTAACATTGTTCAGATATGTACCCGTGTATGGGCCAACAACAGCATGCGAGAAACCACTAGAATCACCCTGAACATCACAGAAATAAAAATTGGGTTGAGTGCTTTGAGCACCTAAGTTCATTGTGACTCCATAAGCTGCAGTATTGCCCCAGAAAATACAATTTATAAATGTAGGACAGGCGCCACTACTACAATCAATTGCACCTCCACCATTTAAAGATGTGTTATTTGTGATTGAACAATTTGTTACGGTCGGGTTTGAGTAAGGAGAGGAATAACAACTAATTCCACCACCTCCCATGTAAGAAGAATTATTTGTAATTATATCGTTGATAATGGCAGGGTGACTCGACATATCACAATAAATTCCACCTCCTCCAAATGCAGAATTGTTTGAGATCTTATTTTTAATGATTTTTGGGTAGCTAAATTTGCAATAAATTCCACCTCCTAATCCTATCCCTGAGTAATCAGCATCGTTATTCCTAATGATGTTGTTGCTAATAATGGGATTGCCATAATTACAATAGATTGCCCCTCCATAATTATTAGCTTTGCAATTAGAGATAAGACAGTTTGAAATAATCGCTTTTGAATAATTATTAAAATAAAATGCACCTCCATTATCATCAGGTGAGCTGCCAGTGGCTTTGCCATATTTCAGTTTGCAAAAAATAAATTTTGAAGTATCATTAGTTGTTGGAGTATTGTCAAACCTTATTCCCTGCCATCCTTTGGTGATGTTGTTTGCCGTCAATACAATTGTATCCGCAGCAGTGCCAATGGCAATTAAAGAACCCTGTACCTTAAGTTTGAATGTGTCCTGAAAATTCACAGTAACCCCCGGATCAATGGTGAGTGTTTGCCCACTGGGTATTTGAATTGTGCCATTTATGAGGTAAGGTGAGCCGGTCATTGTCCATGATCCACTCACATTTCCTGCAGAAATATTAGTCTGTGCCGATGTGAATGATAATCTAAAAATAATCAATAAAAAAAGTAAAATTGTTTTTTTCATAATACCTCTATTAATTTCTGTTTATAAATTGCGATTGGTTGATGTTTCCCAATGCTTGCCACCTAATTTTCCCCTCCAAAAAATCCCATGCTTATTCCCGCTTCCCCTTGCAGTATGTAGTGTGCAGGCGTTGCACGTTGGTGATAATGATTCGTAAAAAAATAATTGATTCATTGCCAAATATTTTTTTTTGTAAAGGTAGGTATTTGCTATATACAAAATACGGCTGTTGATAACTTTGTTTAAAAATATTTTATATGGGGGTGGAGAGAGGGTGCAGGGAAGGTGGCAAAATGAACAGGGTTTAATGCCGCATGGGTGCGTGGAATTGGCATTAATAAAGGGGTGTAAATTGGTTTCATATACCTTTTTTTTTCTAACAAGATATTGTCACTACGTGACTTTAGTTTGCGACTGATTAACTTTATTACAAAGAAGTTGTCACTACGTGACTTTCATTTACATTTGTTTGTTTTTTCTACCAAAATGCCGTCACTCCGTGACTTTAGTTTGCGAATGATTAACTTTATTACAAAGATATTGTCACTACGTGACTTTCATTTACATTTGTTTGTTTTTTCTACCAAAATGCCGTCACTACGTGACTTTTGTTTGCGACTGATTAACTTTATTACAAAGATGCCGTCACTATGTGACTCTTGTTTGCATTTGTTTGTTTTTTCTACCAAAATGCCGTCACTATGTGACTTTTGTTTGAGACTGTTTGTTATTACTACAAAGATGCCGTCACTCCGTGACTTTCAGGTGGTCATGTTTATTTTTACTACCAAACTATCGTCACTCCGTGACTGTTTCTCGAAAACACGTATTTCAAACGCGTGCTCCCACCAAATTTCAAATTTCTGTTCGCGAGGATTTGCAATCCGAGCACCTTTTCCACCTTCTGTTCGCGAGTCCCGAAATTTCGGGATGCAATCCGAGCACCTTTATTCCTCCCCTATATCAGCTTTGAAATATTACAACAAAAACACCCTAGCGATTCGCCTTCATTTTCTTTAATTCCAAGCTCCTCTATTATTTCACTCCTGTGTCCATCAACAGTGCCTTTGGTGATAAAAAGCTTAGTGCCTATTTGTTCGCTGTTTAGTCCTTTGGAAATCCATTGGCAAATTTCTTTTTTCCTTGGGGTTAGTTTTAAAAAAAGCGCGTATTTGTCGCCGTATAGGTTCATTTGTTGTTCGGCCATGATTTTTTCGTCACAGAGTATTTCATCATCCAAAAGCGTGATATAAGTAAGCATCAGGCCCGGTTTGCGGTCTCTGGCGGGTTTCAGGAGCTTTGATTCTGCATTTACAAACAGGTATTTTCCTGATTTTGTTTTTAAATGAAACCTTCTGTTTTTCATACTTTCCGGACAATTTGCATCGTTCAGGATTTTAAAAATTCTCAGCGCTCCTTCCTGGTCTTCTTTGGCGAGCAGTTTTTTGATCAGTTTGTAGCCAATTCCATCAATTTCTTCACGCCCATACCCGGTCCTGGTATGGGCTGCAATGTTGCCATAAATATTTCTTGTGAAAAGCGCTTTGTTCACATACTTCACCTGGTTGATGATGACCATTACATCAAGGTCGTCATACTTTGATTTAAAAGCAGCCATTTCTTCATTGGTGCAGGCGCTGTCCGGCTTTCGCTTTGGTGCAGGATCGGTATTGTCGGATTTCTTTTTTTTTGTCATTATAATCGGGTTTAAATTGAATGAGCAAATGAATGTAATTTCAGATCACAGTTTCATGAAACAAAATTTTTGTGTATAGCCTATTTTTTAACCGGAAAAATAACAGATCAATTTTGCTTTTCCGTTTTTATTTTTCATTTGAAAAATTGGTCAAAGATATACTATTCGACGCTAAAAAAACACCTGCATTTTTTAAAAATGACATCTGAACAGGCCGAAACCCTTGGTGGTATTGGATGTTGGGGCATTCAGACGGTCGAAAAACTAATTGAAAAAACCCCCATCAATGGGGGTTGATTTGCAATATCCGGAAGCTTTACATTTGTTGAGCTTTATTCGACAGGTTTGCTTCTGGTAATTTTTAATAAAAGCAGAGCAACAAATTTCGTTGATAGGATTGCACTAAAATTTTAAAAAGAGTTCTTTATTTCTTGTTAGGATAAGTTTCGCTGAAAGGGAAAGAGAATGAAAAATAACCCGACGCTCATTAGAAGAGATTTCAATCGGGTTAGTTAAGCTTCATAGCTCATCCATTGAGTAGCACATTACGAGGTCTGAGCTTTGAAGCTATTCGTAAAAGCTTAGAAGCTCAGACTACGAGCTACGTAGCTTTTCACAAAAGCTACATAGCTCTCGCCAAAAGCTACGAAGCTTTTCACGATAGCTACATAGCTCATGCCACGAGCTACGAAGCTTTTCACGATAGCTACATAGCTCACGCCACGAGCTACGTAGCTTTTCGCAAAAGCTACATAGCTCACGCCAAAAGCTACGAAGCTTTTCACGAAAGCTACGTAGCTCATCCCACGAGCTACGAAGCTTTTCATGAAAGCTACGTAGCTCACAAGATGAAGAGCGAAGCTAAATTGCTGATAATTAAACTTTAATTAAATAAATTGTTAAACCTAAATTTAAAAATTATGTCTGATTCAAGAATGAGTTCAACACTGTCAGGCTTTACTGACGACATCGACACCCTGGATGATTTGGCCAATGAACCGGGGATTCCACCTAATGCTACAAAGTCCATTGACTGGAAGTGGACTGCGGCAGAATTGCTGTATGTTCATACCATAAGGTTAAGGGCCGACATCTATTGGTCGCAGGTTAAAAACAGCAGAGTTTCGCCTGTGGAGTTAAAAGATGAGTATAAGCAAATGATCACGGATTTTTTTGCTTATGATCACGGCAAGTCAAATTCTCATCATTTGCTGGAAAAAATTGGCCTTTTCGGTACAATGGAGGATTGTGAATATGTGAAGGTTAAAGCCAATACACCTTTGGCCAGGACCCCTGTTAGAACCGGGAATTTCAAAGTTGATCTTATACCTGTGATAGAATTAATATACAATCAGGAATGTATGCACATGCTTTGTATAACCAATCCGGCAACACCAAAAAGCAAAGCCAGGCCCAAAGGATTGCTTCCAAAAGTGTATTGCTATATCAGCGATCAGCCTACAAAGAAATTAAGTGATTATAAAGAGGTGGGCGTTGTTAATAGGGGTTATTTCCTGATGAGGTTCGACGATCCCAATCTGCCATCGGATGTGAAATTGTTCGCATGGTATTATGTAGTTTATGAAAATCATAAAGGCATAAAAGGTAAAGAAAGTGAAATATTGAAGGTGGCGGTGTTTCTGAAAGCAGTTGTGTAAAAATGCACCGTGCCGGACCAGGGCTGATCAAACAGTAAAAGTCCGGGTTTGATTTCAAATAATATTAGTCCGGGTCCGACCCAAAGTCAGGCCCGGACTATATTTTTGTGCATGATAGATTGAGAAGAGCAAAGAATCCAAAGGATTCACATGTTTGTAGAAGATGAATAACGGGGAGACATTCGACTCCTGCGGAGTCGCACCCTCCATCCTCATTTCTCTTTCTATAAACATTCAATCCCTTCAGGATTGCCGGGTCCCGCTTGGTAATTTACTATTCATTTTTAATCCTTTCAGGATTGTTCCCCGCTGATTACTTTCTATGTTAGTTTTAACCTCAACCCCTAAAGGCGAAGGGGTGACTGTCGTCGTGAACTGACTGCTATAATAAAAAGAGGCGTTTGTATTTGTTCAACTTTGTCTATGAAATGCGGAAAAGCCCTCGCCTTTAGGAGAGGGTTTGGGTGAGGTAAAAAACAATATACCCTGTTTGCGCACAATCCCCTGCCCACGCCACAAATTTCCAATTTCCAATTTCCAATTTCAATTTTCTATCATCTATCATCTATCTTCTATTTTCCATCCTTTCTTCTCCTCTCACAGGCAACATTTCTCAAAATTCCCTGTCTTGTATTGGTATTTTATTTAATTTTACAATCAGAATAAAGGCGGATTCCTAAATCGAATCATTTTTGCCTGAAGCAATGGTTTTATTATGTCATTGCGTGATGTTCTTTCAAATTACGGTTGTCTGTGTTGGGAAAAAGACTTGCTGTTTTTATTTTAATCATTTTCACACCCGCCTGTTCAACCACGGGAAGTACTGATTTTTCAATGTTTTTTTACTAATTATTTTACTAAATCAATTCTATGAAAATTTTTTACTCATTTCAATCAAAGTCGGGAAAATTCATTTCCTGCAATTCAAAAACTTCGCGGCAGACAATACTTATCAGGTCATTCGTACTGTTGTTTTGCCTGGTATGGTTTGATGCTGCTTATTCGCAAACGACGGTAACCCTTACCACTTCGGGCTCATGGACAGTTCCTGCAGGAGTCACTTCGCTGAAAGTTGAAACCTGGGGCGGCGGCGGCGGTGGCGGCCTTGCTTATGGCAACGATCTTGGAACTGCCGGTGGTGGCGGTGGCGGCGGTGGTTATGCCACATCAACACTTGCTGTCAGCCCTGGTCAGGTATATACTTACACCATTGGTGCGGGAGGCGCCGGTGGCACATTCTCAACATTGGATGGCGGCACAGGCGGCACCACCACATTTACCGGCACAGGCGGAATTGTCAACGTTTCAGGAGGCTCGGGAGGATACCTCGGTGATAATATCGGAAGCGGTGGCTCAGGTGGCAGCGGCATTACCTATACTACACAATTTTTGGGCGGACAAGGGGGAACCGGATATGTGCATGGTCCTAATTCTTATGAGTGCGTCGAAGGCGGCAGCGGTGGCGGAGGTGCAGGCAATGCAGCCAATGGACACGATGCTTCCACAACAACCACATGTACGAATGATCTGGGCGGAACCGGAGGCGCAGGCAGCCCTAACAGCGCTCCTTATATTGGTGGCAATGGACATACTTTTACATCCAATAATACGACTAACAGAGCCGGTGGTGCAGGCAGCATCCCCGGTGGAGGCGGTTCAGGCGGCGCTTGCCGCACAGGCTCGTCAAATGCCAATGGCGGGGCAGGAGCAAGGGGGCAGATTGTACTTACCTATACTGTGGTTTCATGCACAACTCCATCTTCTTATACGGTCACAGGCGGCGGCAGCTATTGCAGCGGAGGTTCGGGTGTTTCTGTCGGATTGAGCAATTCGCAATCGGGAGTAACTTACCAGTTGTATAACGGCTCAAATCCTGTCGGTTCCACAACCTCCGGCACCGGCTCGGCGCTTAATTTCGGACCTATAACCACTGCAGGAACCTACACCATGCAGACAACCACAGCAGGCGGCTATTGTGCAGTAACCATGACCGGCAATGCAGTGGTGACAATATCAGCACTACCCACAATAACGGGTACAACACCGGGTTCGAACTGCGGTGCAGGCACTGTAACACTGGGCGCTTCGGCAAGTGCAGGTACAGTCTATTGGTACGATGTTTCTTCAGGTGGGACTTCGATAGGATCGGGGATAAGTTTTGTTACACCGATAATTTCGACTACTACCACTTACTATGTGGATGCAACCAACAACGGTTGTACCACAGGCAGCAGAACCGGCGTAACTGCAACAATAAATCCGGTTCCTGCAGCGCCCACAAGTCCGCAGGCAAATCCTTCTGCAATATGCAACGGACAGTCATCAACACTGACAGCCACCGTTGGCACAGGATTAACCGTTGACTGGTTCGGCAGCAGTTGCGGCACCGGCGCTGTCACTTCGCCTGTAAGCCCTGCAATTACTTCAGTTTATTACGGTCTGTCAAGAGACCTGACTACGGGATGTGTAAGCACTACATGTGTAACGGACACAGTTAACGTATCACCGGCTCTGGGTACGCCTGTCTTTTCACTCGGGGCAACTTCCATCAGATGTATTGGTGCAGCCACGGTTTCCTACACAGCTACGGCAACCAATAATACAGGCATTTCATACAGCCTTGATGCTTTAAGCCTGGCAGGCGGTAACACCATTGATCCGGCTACCGGACAGGTTACCTACGATGCAGCATGGACAGGCACAAGCGTAATTACAGTGACAGCCCAGGGTTGTGGCGGCCCTTTGACGGCTTCGCACACCGTGACCATTGCACCTGTAGTGGGTACGCCAATATTTTTATCAGGACCTGTTTCTTATGTTTGTGTGGGTTCACCACCTACTGCATTTCCTGCAACATCAACGGCCAGCTCAGGCATTACCTACAACCTGGATGCCAGCAGCACCGCAGCTGGGAATACCATCAATTCATCTACCGCAGAGGTTACTTTTGATCCGACATGGACAGGAACCATGATCGTCACTGCCATTGCATCAGGTTGCGGAGGCCCCAAAGTATCCAAACATACTGTGAATGTATTGCCGAATGTCACAGCACCTGTATTCGATCTCGGCGCTTCATCCACACGCTGCCAGGGCGCCGGAAATATTACTTATACCGCCAATGCAACAAATGATACAGCGAAGGTTTATAGCCTCGATGCAGCAAGCATCGCCGGAGGCAATACCATAGATCCTGCAACCGGCGAAGTGACTTATGATGCTTCATGGAGCGGCACCACGACAATTACTGTAGTTGTCGAAGGTTGCAACGGACCTTTATCGGCAACCCATACCGTTACTATCAACCCGTTTGCCACACTCACAATTTCAGGAACAGCCAGCGTTTGCGCCGGTTCAACAGGGAATGTTTATGCAACCAATGCCGGCATGACAAGCTATACCTGGACCGTTCCGTCAGCAGGAACCATTTCTGCGGGCGGTACTGCAGCGGATACTTCCGTAACTGTAACCTGG
>CAISZK010000427.1 GCA_903889915.1 uncultured Bacteroidota bacterium | reverse complement strand
TTCGGAATTTAATTTCTATGTTCCGGAAACATAGTTTTATAGTTCCTCTGTTTTGGGTTAACTTTCCGGAATATAGAAGTATGTTTGCGGAAAATCGGACGTGAGACAGAATGCAAAATGTCTAAGTCACTGTAACTTTCAACATCTATTACAAAATGTATTTCGTTTTTGGAAGAATTAATAACCATCAATATCAAAGATGAAGAACATCAATAAATCATGTTGTGAGTGGCAATAATTAAAGTGAAAACACATAATCAATGATTTTAATAAAAGTAATTCTCAACACTGATCGGATATTGATTATAAACGCTTTTTGTTGTATTTTTGTAATGTTAGTAAAGAAGTGGTCTTGATCAATTGGTCAAAGATTTGTGACTTTATAAATTTTAATAATGAATGAACGATGAGAAAACTGGTTTTTTTTATGCACACATCACTCGATGGTTTTGTGGCAACAACAAAGGGCGAAATTGACTGGGCCATGCTGGATGATGAATTGTTTGATTATGTCGGAGTACAAACAGACAAGTCGGACACGGCATTGTATGCAAGAGTGACCTACCAACTGATGGAAGATTATTGGCCGACAGCAGCCGATAAACCAGATGCATCAAAGCACGACAAGCAACATTCAGCCTGGTATAAGAAGGTTGAAAAGATTATTATTTCAAGAACACTGCAGCAAACGGATTTTAAAGACAGAAAAGTCATCAGTGAAAATATCCCTGAAGAGATCAGTAAACTTAAGCAAAAAGAGGGAAAAGATATTGTGATTTTCGGCAGCCCTTCATTGGGGAAATTGCTGATGAAGGAAAACCTGATTGATGATTATTGTTTTTTTGTAAATCCGATAATTCTGGGCAAGGGTTTGCCATTGTTCACGGATGTGACGAATCAAATAAATTTGAAAATGGTCGAATCAAAAGTGTATGCAAATGGTGTTGTTGGATTGCATTATGAAAAGAGATAGAAGGAAGATAATATCTAAGAGGTCCGGGCACGACCTTGAGTCGGACCCGGACTAACAATTCAAATCATCCCTTTACTTTCTTATAAATAAACAACACACCAAGCAATCCCAACGCCAACACACCTCCAATTAAAAAATTATTGCTGTTGAAATAAGTACCGGTAAAGCCTGCCAGAATATAACCCAATGCCCACCACAAATGTGTCCATGCAAAATGACTTCCATAAACTTTGCCTTGCTGATCTGTTGAAATATTTTCAGCTATCAGCACCTGTGCGGGCATCAGAGCAAAACTTTGTCCAAGTCCGGCAACAACCCAAAGCATCAGCAAAACAAAATAAGGAACAAAATTGCAACATGAAACTGCAATAGCGATCATAAAGGCGCCGGCAATTAAAAGACCGTTTTTGTTTTTTGATCTGTCGAGTGAATATGCCGTAAATGCTGCAATTGTGGCACCGATTCCAAAGGCAGTCATTGCCCAGCCATATTCTTTATCTGTCAGCAAGAGGTCGCCTTTGATATGCCCAACAGTATTGACCAGTATCTGTGCTCCTGCAATGGCAGCTACAAGTTCTATGAGTATTGCAAAACGTATAGGTGAATTTTTAAAAAGCAGTTTGGTTCCGTTCAATACATCTTTAAGATTGGATGAAAACGTTGAATGGGACTGGCTTTTCACACGGTTGACAGGTATCAGGGGAATGCGTAAAAGCAATGCAGAAGAAACAACGAATGTAAAAGCATCGAAGAAAAATATCTGTCGTGAACCCCACAACACAGCAAGAACACCGGCAAGTCCGGGACCAAGCATTCCCAGCAATTGCCATGTTCCATTTGAAAGTGCGATGGCATCAGCATAGTTTTCTTTTTTTGAAACAAGCTGAGGTATCCATGCCTTGTAGGCAGGTGAGAAAAAAGCGCTGAAAATATTCAGTAAAAATACTAGACAATAAACCTGCCACACCGCATTTACAAAAGGAAATGTAAACACGATGGCCATGCGTGCAAGATTGGTGATGATCAATATTTTTTT
>CAISZK010000426.1 GCA_903889915.1 uncultured Bacteroidota bacterium | reverse complement strand
GCAGCCGCAGCAACGACGGTTCCGTCGATGAGCGACAATGGCTTAGCTTTGTTGCGGTTGCCAGCTTGTTAGGCCTTGTTGCAAACTTTTATAGCATATCAATAATCAATCAGTACTTTATCATACTTTGTTGTGCCATCAACAAGTGTAAGACTTAAAATGTAATATCCATTTTTAACATTTGAAACGTCGATTAGTGTTTCATCATCATATGTTAAAATGGTACAATCTACGCTTTGGCCGAACAAATTATTTAATTGAAGAGATTTCGGTTTTTTCGCTTTGCTAACTTGTTTAATATGAATAAGACCCACAGAACAAGGATTGGGATAAACAAATATTGATGATAAATCTTGAATTTTATTAATTCCGAGAACAATAATGCAAGAATCAGCATGCAAGAATCCTCCTACATTATTTGCGTGGTAAACACGATTACCGTTTTCACAATAAGTAATAAATTCCGTGCCACCATCATAGGTTGTGTCAATAAATGATGAAGGAGGAAGCAAACCCAGGTCTGTGCCTATTCCATACGTTATAGTATGAGGATAATAGTTATTCAGAATCCATTGTTTTCTTTGGCTACCATCTTCCATTAGAATAGTTGCTGTATCAATTATTATCAAAGGTGTCTGAGAAATTAATAATCCAAATGGTATAGTGTCACCGATTGATAACTTGTAATCATACAATAGAATTTCATTTGTGCTATCTTTTGGAACGTAATATATTCGCTGGTTGTCTGTTCTTAGAGATCCCTCGTATGATTTTATTGTTATCGGAATTCCTGTATTAAATCCCCAATGACGATATAGAGAATAATAGTATTTATGAAGGAGATTTGAATTAATCGTTGTGTCTCCTTCAAATACAAATGAATAAACATCCTCAATATATGGAAAATTTCCATCCATAAACCATCCTGTGTATCTCCAACAAGAACTATTAAATTCGAGTGGCACGACTTGTTGAGATTCTGCTTTAAATGATACAAGCAGTAAAAAAATGAAAACTAACTTTTTCATGGTTGTTTCTTTTTTTTGCAATAAGGCCTAACGCCCTGCTGGCAGCCGCCGGGCGGATTTTGCTTGGTTTATGTTTTCTTTTTGTTTCTTACTTTGTAGACTTGTTGACGGTTTGCTTGCCGACATCTTCCGCCTGGGCGGTTGCCAGCTTGTTATGTGTTGTGGCGCTTTTCTTTTTTCTTTAATATTAAAAATTGAAAGAATAGTTTTTATAAAATACTTTGCTTATAATTAATAAACGGAAACTGTATCAAACTTTAGTTTGTAAAAGAATTAATGCTCTTATCCCGAAACTAATTTCCTTCAATATCTTTCGATGCTGCCTCATGGCTTAATAGAATTCTTTCAATTTTAGGAAATTAGTTCCTATCATTTAAATTGGCTTTAAAATTTATTTCTAACAAAAAATCAATTCCTTTTTTTTGGCGCCATGACACATAACGCCCCGCTGGCAGCCGCCGGGCGGATTTTACTTGATTTTATGTTTTCTTTTTGTTTCTCACTTTGTTGACTTGTTGACTGTTTGCTTTCCGACATCTTCCGCCTGGGCGGTTGCCAGCTTGTTAGCTGAGCTGCCGCGATTCAAGATCCTTAAAAATATTTTAAAATATGATTCAATTATGGACTCAGTTGGTTAAGAAATTGAAGCAGAAAAAAGGATTCAGGTTTAAGTTGATTAGAACAAGTGAATATCAAGTTTGGTGAATGTTTCCTATCAATATGATTCAATTACGAATGGGAGTGTAGTAGATTCTATCGAAATTAAACAATATTTGCCAGAATCAATTTAGCCTTTCAATTGTGTTTGATTGCCATTTCGTTTTTAGATTAAAAT
>CAISZK010000425.1 GCA_903889915.1 uncultured Bacteroidota bacterium | reverse complement strand
GCCTCAAGTTTGAGGTACTTCTACATCAAGTTTGAGGGACATCTACATCAAATTTGAGGGACATCTACATCAAGTTTGAGGGACATCTACCTCAAATTTGTCATTTTTCAAAATTGTACAAAATGGGAATTTGAAAAAAAATGGATGTTTTCAACATGATTTTAGATTTTGAAAGGAAGGCTATTATGAATTATAAATAATTAAGGTAAAATTTAGCTAAACGAGAGATCTCAACTAATGAAGTTTTAATGTTTGTGAAAGACATAATGTGAATGATAATGCTTGTGTGTTTCCTCGCCGTGTTTGTGAATGTGTTCGTGAATTAGATTCACGCTGATAAGAAATTCTTCATCATTGAGAATTTCAGTTGCTGTTCCGGTTTTTTCAATGGTGTGGTCTTCTGAAAGCACTGCAACACGGGGCTGAATATGGTCAACAAGATCAAGTTGATGGGTTGTGAAAATTATTGTTTTTCCAGCTTTATTCAGTTCAAGAAGCAATTCAATAAAGAAAGTCTGAGTCTTAGGGTCGAGACCTGAGAGGGGTTCATCAACAAGTAATATTTCAGGGTTCATTGTAAGCACAGAGGCAATTGCAACCTTTTTCTTTTCACCTCCTGACAACATGTGAACTGCCCTGTCCTTTAAATATTCAATGTTCAGATACGACAGAGTTTGTTCAGCCCTTTCGTGTGCTTCATCAATTGACATATTTAGTTGCAGGGGAGCAAATAAAAGTTCATCAAATACCGTTGGGCAGAATAGCTGTACATCGGGGTTCTGAAAGATAAAACCCATGCTTTGGCGCAGACGCAAGTTGAGATTTTTATCATGAATTGATTTCTCAGTAATTTTATTTTCTTTAAAATAAACTTCGCCTGAATCGGGAAAAATCAAAGCATTCATGATGTTCAGCAGGGTGGATTTTCCGCTTCCGTTTTGACCTATGATGCAGAACATTTCACCGCTTTCGATATCCGATGAAATATTTTTCAGGGCTGGGATTTTTCCGAAATATGAATAATTGATGTCCTTTAGTGAAATGATTTTCCCCATTTTTGTTCAGATAAGTATAATAATGATTCCTGAAACGATTGCTGCTAAAAGAAAATAAACGTCAGCAACTTTTAATTTATTTTCCTTTTGGAAAATTACTTTTCCGCAATATCCTTTTGAAACCATTGCGGAATAAGTGTTTTCATAATTACTTTTCGCTTTTTTAAAAATATAAAACACCCTGCCCGAAATAATATTTTGAAGGTTTTTATTGTTCACATTCCCCGCAAGCCTTGATTTCAGGGCGAAATACGTTTCTTCAATAGATTTTGAAAGGATGAAAATAAATTTATAAGCAAGCGAAATAATCATGATAAAAGTATCAGGAATAAAAAAAACTTTGAAACCCTTTATCAATTGCGGGAAAGAGGAACTGAACAGAAACAGCATGGCAAGCGAAATGGAATTCAGCACACGCAAAAAAAGAAGTGAAACAATATGAATGCCGCTATCGGTAATACCTATCGTTTGCGGTATGTGGTAAATCCAAAACTGATAAGAAGTGTTGAAGGTAAAAATTTTAAAAACAATTTTTCCAGGAGTTATCCCATTCAATAAGGCAGGAAGAAAGATAAGCAAGCCGAAAACAAACGAAAGAAAAAGAATTTTCCTGTAAACATATTTATAAGAAGTTTTGGAAATAAGATAAAACACAACTATGAAGGCAAAAGCTGTTAGTTGAGAACATACAGTGTTTGCAAGGCTTATAACAACAATGAGATAAATAAATGAGAACACTTTTACCTGCGGATGAATGTGCAGAATCTTTTTTTCGGTGGTAACTTCTGATTGCAGGTACATCAGTTTTATTGTAGCGGCAATCTTCCTTAGAGTTCTTTCAAGAAAGGGAAGTTTGGTCTTACCTGTGTTTTCAGAAAACACAACAGGTTCATGTTGCTCTAAAAGATATGCAGGTATGGTATTCCACATTTTTTGAAAATGAATAGTGCAAATTTAGCGCTTTGTATTTGTTGCAATATACAGATACTTTAGCAACGTCAATCCGGTATTTTTCACATTATGTTCAGTGTGTGGCGGACAATAGGCAACTTCACCATATTTCAAATTAAAGGTCTTTCCGTTTACAAAAATCATCTGACCTTCCCCACTAAAAACTATAAGCATTTCTTCATAATCATCAGTGTTATGATCTCCCACAGTTTCGCCGGGTTTGAGCGTTACCAGCCCTGAATGTATTGAAACTGTTTCAGGTTTACCACTGAAGATTCTTTGATAACCGGATGAATCCAATTGGAGAGTAATAAGTTTTGGTTGTGGACTTATTTTGCTTGTGTCAATCACCTGCGCAAAATTGGTTTTGTTGAATGCAATGAAAAAGGCAGCAATGATAAGGGTTTTAAATTGAAGTGGGTTTTTGTTTTTCATGTTTAATAATTAATTTTGAAATTAAAAAAGTTACTCCAAATGTTGCTGCAACGCCAGCAATTCCTGATAAGATGTAGTAAAAAGATTGATGGGGTTTTGATGGATCACCGGCATTAAGAGAATAATCGGGCAAAGGAGCTTTGTATGAATCAGAATATTTTTGCAATCCTTCGGGAACATAACCTATAAGATCTTTCATAGTTTCAGCCGACCATTCACCCCATGCATCATTGGCATTAAAAACCATTGGTAATAATATGCCGGTTGGAGTAAGAATAACCAATGCTGCCAAAACAAAAAGTATTTTTTTCTGAAGTTTATTCATGGCGACCTCCTTTGTTTAAAGCATAAACCATAGCCGGTTCATGTTTGAAAAAATATCTGACAATCATGGCTGTTATTAATCCTTCGGCAACACCGAAAATCAACATGTGTCCGGTAGCCATTGCCGGAATAGAAACAGAGAGATCATAAGGACAATACAAGGCTTTGCCATCGGGTGAAGACGCAATCAGAGGTTGTATTCCAAATTCTGTAGCAGTAAGTATTGATGCAAGCACAAGACTTAAATAGCCTGAAAAAAACCCTGCAATGAAAATTCGCAATGGTTTTTGTGAATCCCAGTTTATCAGTTTAAAAATAAAATAAGCGGCAAACGACATGCATATCGCCATGTTTACACAGTTGGCGCCAATACAAGTGATGCCGCCATCGCCAAATACCAGGGCTTGTATAATCAATGCTACCGATACTGCCATTATTGATGCCCAAGGACCCATGATAATTGCTATAATTGCTGAACCCACAGCATGACCCGTAGTGCCTCCGGGAATGGGCAGGTTGAACATCATGATAAGAAAAGAAAAAGCAGAAGCCATTCCCAGGTAAGGAATGCTTTTAGCAGAAACTTCCTTCTTGACTTTTTTCACAGCTATTGCTGCAATGGTTACAAATACTATAGCAAGCGGAATATAGGTTTGAGGGCTTAAATATCCGTCGGGAATATGCATTATTATTTTTTAAGATTATGTTACTAAAATTAAATTAAGTGTTACGGCATTTTCAAAAAAAATTATTCTATATCCGTCAACACAAGTTTACCATGCTTTATACCTTTTGTCCCAATAATCCTATCTGAAAGTGTGAGCAATGATTGAGCTTTTCCTTTAACTGCAATTGTTTCCAGGCAGAGGTCATGAGCAAGATGAACATGCTGTGATGATAAAATCAAATCATGATAATCATGCTGAACATGCATTAATTTATTGTTCAGTTCACGTTTGTGATGATCGTAAACAATAATAATTGCCCCTGCAACTATTTTGTTTTTATCAACTTTTTCTGACACCAATGATCCTTTTATGAGATTGCGAATAGCTTGTGAACGATTGGGGAATTTATTCTTCTTTACCAACTCATCCAATGATGTCAGAATATCTTCTTCGAGTGAAACTCCAAAACGTTTTATCAGCATTGTGTTACTAATTTAAAATTCGTGGCACAAAAGTACGATAGTTTTTTAAATAAAAATACATTCCTCAATAAGAAAAAAAAAAATAATTTTGCACCGTTTTTTGATCATATCAATACAGCGGACGAAGGCAAAAAATAACTTTGTTATTTTTCTCAGATTGGGTAGAATTTTAGAAAGCTTTCTCCGCTGTTTTTCTAATTATGAATTGTATGAACCTGTTTTCAAACTTTTTGAAAGATGCTGTTTCAATGTTCATATAATTACAAATCCTTTAATGAAATTAGGCAGAGTGCAAACTCTTCGTGGCTAAAAGGTGTGCTGAGATAGTCATTCGATGATTTATTTTTCATAAAAATCGTAAACAAAAAAAATGAAAAGCACTCTAAGAGGTTGTTTAAATTTTATTTTTAGGGATTTTATTAAGCATAATTCTAATCATAGAGATCCTTATCATTGCTTCGCTACAACAAGGTAATAGCTCATAATCTTTAGAGAGTCTTCGTTGAAAGTTGAACCAACCAAAAGTTCTCTCAACTATCCAACGTTTAGGCAACACATTAAATCCAGATATACCTACTACTTTATTAACAACTTCTATTACCCAACCGAAAATTTTCATTGTCCATTCAACCAACTCCCCTGTGTATCCCTGATCTACCATTATTTTTATTAATCGTGGATATTTATACATTGCATTCTTAAGTAACAACTTTGCGCCTTCCCTGTCATTTATATTTGCATCATGTATAACAATAGCCATAAGGAAACCCAAAGTATCGGTAATTATATGCCGTTTACGTCCGTTTATTTTTTTATTTCCATCATATCCTTTTTCTGTTGTCATTGATGAAGTTTTTATGCTTTGACTATCCATTAACCCTAGGCTGGGACTCGTTTCTTTCCCTAAAGATTGCCTCGCTATTTCATGTATTTCATCATGCACTTGTTCTATTATTCCCCAAGATTCCCACTTCCTGAAATAATAATAAACCAATTGCCATTTGGGAAAGTTTGTTGGTAACATCCTCCATTGGCAGCCGCTCTTTGCTATGTATAGCAAGGCATTCCAAATTTCTTTTAACTCATGTTTTCTTTTTCTTGTATCATTTAAAATATTTTGTATAACTTGCCAATGGTTATCGGCTAAATCAGTTGGATATCGTTTCATGTTTTTGTGTTTTTGGTCAAACACAAAGTGACTACGTTTTCTTGATTTCTTGCCGATAGCCTTTTCTTTTTATTAACGACCTTTTGTTTATTTCTCTAATTTTTATTCCTTTATTTAAAATTTAAACAACTTCTAAATTAAATTAAAAAGTTTACATTTGCAGCCGTTGTGCAAAAATAAGCATAACGGGAATTATTAATTTAAAAATACACTTTTATGAAAATGTTAATTGGTGGTAAATGGATTACCAAAAAAGAAACTATTGATGTGAATGATCCCTTTGATAACTCATTAATTGATGTGGTTCCAAAAGGAACGGAAAAAGATGCTTTGCTGGCTATTGAATCGGCAAAAAGAGGATTTGAGATCGCCAGAAAACTTACTGTTTTTGAAAGAGCAAATATACTTAACAAGACCGCAGATTATGTTGAGTTACACAAAGAAGATTTTGCAGTTACTATCGCCCGTGAAGGCTCCAAGACTATTAAAGAAGCACGGAAAGAAGCAACCCGCTGCGTAAATACATTGAGGATTTCAGCCGAAGAATCTAAAAGAATTTTGGGTGAAACCATCCCTTTTGATTCATTTCCCGGAGGAGAAAAAAGAATAGGATATTATTACCGCATGCCTATTGGAATAATATTAGCAATTACTCCTTTTAACGACCCATTGAATCTTGTTGCACATAAATTGGGACCAGCATTTGCCGCCGGAAACAGTGTTATTCTGAAACCTGCTACAGTCACGCCTTTATCAGCTTTAAAACTTGCAGAAGCTTTTCTTGCCTCTGGCTTACCTGCTGAATGTTTACAGGTGATCACAGGAAATGGTAATGAAATAGGACCAATATTGGTGAAAAATGAAGCAATAAGAATGATCTCTTTTACAGGAGGACTTTATGCAGGTAAAGAAATCACGAAAACTGCAGGAATAAAAAAGATAGGTATGGAACTTGGTTCCAACTCACCTGTTATAGTTTGGAATGACACCGATCTGCAAATGGCTGTTGAATCGTGCGTGTCCGGGGCTTTTTGGGCAGCAGGGCAAAATTGCATAGGCGTTCAGAGGATTTATATTCATCATGAAATTTACAAAGAGTTTAAAAAGAAATTTGTTGAACTAACGAAAAAATATAAGATCGGTAATAAGCTTGCTGAAGATTGTGATATGGGTCCGATGATTGAAGAAAAGGAAGCCGTAAGGGTTGAAGCATGGGTGAAAGAAGCTGTAAATTTAGGCGCTACCTGCCTTTGCGGAGGTAAAAGAAAAGGCGCTATCATGGAGCCTACTGTATTGGAAAATGTGCCTGAAAAAGCAAAGATCCATAAAGATGAAGTATTCGGACCTGCGGTAAATTTGTATTCAGTAAAGACAATTGAAGAAGCCATTGAAAAAGCAAACAGTTTGCCCTTCGGCCTACATGCAGCGGTTTTTACAGCCAATGTGAATACAGCTTTCAAGGTGGCTTATGAACTTGAATGCGGAGGTGTGATGATAAATGATTCAACAGACTACAGGCTGGATTCAATGCCTTTTGGAGGAATAAAGAATTCGGGATTGGGAAGAGAAGGAATAAAATTTTCATTGCAGGAAATGACAGAACCTAAAACGGTTTGCTTTTACAGGTATTAATTAATATTTTGAAAAACGAAAAACCTTATTTTTCAATCTTTAACCTTAGTAGAAATTAAGGCTACTACCACCCTAACCTTATTATCTTATCTCAGCAGAAATAAGGTAATAAGGTTAATTTCATCTCATATTCCTTTTCTACTAAGGTTGAAAAAAATAAGGAAAATAGGGTTTTTAGAACTTATGATATTAAAATAAGAAAGAATAGATTATTAAAGACTATCAACAATGAACAACGCAGTATTTAATTTCAGGGAACCGAAGAATGAAACGGTTTACCGGTATATGCCGTGGAGTGACGAATACAATCAACTTAATAAAGAACTAGATCTTCAAAGCAGCAATGAAATTGAGATACCACTTATTATTAACGGCAAGGAAGTACGAACCGGTAAAACAAAAAAGCTTACCATGCCTCACGACCATCATCATGTGCTGGCAACTTACCACATGGCAACGGAAAAAGAAGTGAAGATGGCAATTGATGCGGCTTTAAAAGCAAAAGATGAGTGGATGAATTTTTCATGGATTGACAGGGCATCAATTTTTATCAAGGCTGCAGAATTAGTTTCAAAAAGATACAGAAATTCATTGAATGCAGCCACCATGCTGGGACAGGGAAAGAATTGCTACCAGGCTGAAATTGATTCAGCCTGTGAAGTGATTGATTTTTTACGCTTCAATGCGTTTTTTGCCTCAAAATTATACGAAGACCAGCCAACAACAGAATATGACATGATAAACAGGATGGAATACCGTCCGCTTGAAGGCTTTATTTATACCATATCACCATTCAATTTTACAGCTATTGCTGCAAACCTGAATACTTCCGTTGCACTGATGGGAAATACCACAGTATGGAAACCGGCATCCACCGCAATTTTGTCAAATTACTTCCTGATGAAGATATTTCACGAGGCAGGGTTACCGGACGGTGTAATTAATTTCCTTCCCGGGCAAGGTTCTATTATCAGCAATGTGGTTATAAATAATCGCGATCTTGCAGGCATACATTTCACAGGGTCAACAAGCACTTTTAATGGTTTGTGGAACCAAACAAGCGCGCAACTTTCAATGTATAAAAGTTACCCAAAACTAGTGGGTGAAACAGGAGGTAAAGATTTCATATTTGTTCATCATTCAGCAAACCCTTTGGAAGTGGCTACTGCCATTGTGCGCGGAGCTTTCGAATACCAGGGACAGAAATGTTCGGCTGCCTCGCGTGCATACATCCCTGAATCATTGTGGCCGGAAATAAAGAACTATGTGCTTGACATGGTAAGCGCAATCAAGATGGGTGATGTAAGGGATTTTGGCAATTTTGTAAATGCGGTGATTGATGAAGAATCATTTGACAATATCATGTCGTATATTGAAAGGACGAAAAAATCGAATGATGCAAAAATAATGATTGGCGGAGAGGGCGACAAATCGAAAGGTTATTTTATTCAGCCAACAGTGATACTTACAACTGATCCTCATTATCTGACAATGGAAGAAGAGATTTTCGGACCGGTGATGACCATTTATGTTTATCATGACAAAGACTTTGAAGAAACTCTTCGGATATGCGATAAAACATCACCTTATGCGCTGACGGGTTCAATATTTGCAAGAGAAAAATATGCTTTGATTCAAGCTTGCAAAGCATTGAGATATGCAGCGGGCAATATCTATTTTAATGATAAGCCATCAGGGGCTATGATTGGTCAGCAGCCTTTCGGAGGAGCCAGATCATCGGGAACAAATGATAAATCAGGAAGCCATTTGAATCTTTTAAGGTGGGTAAGCCCGCGAACAATAAAAGAAACATTGCTGTCGCCAACTGATTTCAGGTATCCGTATATGTTAAGCTAAAAAAATAAAAAAATAAATGATTATGGAAAAAGAAAAAATCAAACAAATACTTGAGAGGTTTGGAATAAAAGCTATCAATAATGGAGTTTGCACCGGTTCTCAGTGGTTAAATACTAAAGGGGAAGTCACAAGTTCTGTTTCACCTCACGACAATAATGAAATAGCAAAGGTGAAAAATGCAACACTTAAAGACTATGAAACTGTAGTAAAAACCGCAGAAGAAGCTTTTAAAATATGGAGAGCAACTCCGGCGCCTAAAAGAGGAGAAATAGTAAGGCAAATAGGACTTGCACTACGAGAAGCTAAAGAAGACCTGGGTTACCTGGTGTCACTTGAAATGGGAAAGATACTCCAGGAAGGTATGGGCGAAGTACAGGAGATGATTGACATTTGTGACTTTGCTGTTGGACAATCCCGTTTATTAAATGGATTCACCATGCATTCTGAAAGAAGAGAGCATAGGATATACGATCAGTATCACCCATTGGGAATAATAGGATTGATCACTTCGTTCAACTTTCCCGTTGCAGTGTGGGCATGGAATTCAATGCTGGCAGCTATTTGTGGCGATGTTGTGATCTGGAAGCCCAGTTCAAAAACACCTTTATGTGCCATTGCCACACAAAATATTATTGCAGATGTGTTGAAGAAAAATAATCTTCCGGAAGGAATTTTCAACATGATTATTGCCAAATCCTCTGTTCTGGGTGACAACTTTGTTGCAGATAAAAGAATCCCTTTGTTCTCGATCACGGGATCAACAAGAGTGGGGAAAAGAGCCGGCGCGATTATCGGTGAAAGGCTTGGCAAATCAATTCTTGAACTGGGCGGCAATAACGCAGTAATCGTTTCACAGTATGCCGACCTGAATATGGCAATATCTTCCACTGTTTTTGGTGCTGTTGGAACATGCGGTCAACGATGCACATCCACCCGAAGAATTATTGTTCACAAAAAAGTTTACAATGAAGTAAAGTATAATCTTATTAATGCTTACGAGCAAATAAAAGAAAAGATAGGAAATCCGCTTTATGAAAATACTTTGGTTGGTCCATTGGTTGATAAATCAGCAGTTAAAGCATTTTCCAATGCTATAGAAGAGGTAAAGAATGAAGGAGGAAAAGTTTTATTTGGTGGAGAAGTTCTTGAAGGAGAAAAATATCCATCAGGAAATTATGTCGTCCCTGCTCTTGTAGAAGCTGAGAATAATTATAAGATTGTACAGGAAGAAACCTTTGCACCTATACTTTACCTGATCAAGTATAACGGGGATATTGAAGAAGCGATAGCTTTAAATAATAACGTTCCGCAAGGATTGTCATCTTCTATCTTCACATTGAACATGCGTGAAGCAGAAAAGTTTTTGTCCGATTCAGGTTCCGATTGTGGACTTGCCAACGTGAATGGCGGAACTTCAGGAGCAGAAATTGGCGGTGCATTTGGCGGTGAAAAAGACACAGGCAGCGGGCGCGAATCAGGCTCTGATTCATGGAAACAATACATGCGCAGGCAGACCAATATGATCAATTACAGCAATGAGCTTCCTTTGGCGCAGGGAATTAAATTTGAATTCTAAAGACCTTGTTTCTTCTGGGGTTTAGTTTGTTTGGATAGCAGCGGATGAAGGCAAAAATAACGTTGGTTATTTTTCTCAATTTGTGGTAGAATTTAGCGCGCTTTCTCCGCTGTTTTTTTATTGAATTCGCATCAATGAAAGCAATAGGCATGCAGTAAAATTCAATTACGATCTTATATTGGGGTGTTTTACAAAATGCAGAATTTAAACGATACTACTGAATAAAATAATTGGTTATTTCAATAAT
>CAISZK010000424.1 GCA_903889915.1 uncultured Bacteroidota bacterium | reverse complement strand
TTCAGTGAACAAAAAGGCATTGTGCATATTCATGACCTGAATCCAGGGTAAATTATGTGTCTGGCCAGCAGCCAGCATAAAAGGACTTTTATCAACATTTTTCGCTCCTGGATTAAACGGAACAAAATTTCTGGTATTAGCCCTAAAACAAGTGTATATGTAATAGGAGATGAATTTTCTAACGCCTATTCCTCCAATCCTTATCAAAATAAATTTTGGCTAATAAATTAGGCGCACGACTCCTATGTTCTTAGTTACACTTTTTCAAATTGTAGTTTTTTTAAATTTTATAGCATCCTTTAGTTTGGGGTTAAAATGAGCTCACGGTTGCATTGTGCAAACGGCTGCCCAGGAATGTTTGTTTATGTGAAGGCAAAGCTTTTGAGCATTTCGAAAAATTTAAGCATACTCTTAATCTTATCGTTGTAGCCAATAAACCGATAACAGATTTTACGACCGGTCTTTATGATCAGGCAGGGAATGTTGATAAAGGTATTTACAAACCTTTTGAATTCCATTCGCACAATGGTCTTGCCCAAAGGTTGACAAGGCATGAGCAGTCCATACCAGGCTTTCAGGGTCCAGGCCAGAGAGGCGATGACCATATATGCCCAATTGGAAATTAAATTGTTGGAAGGTGCGTGAAGCGCCCTTGTACCACTCTTCAACTGTGCGATATCGTTTTCGTGGTCAGCCCGGTCTCGGTAAAATTCGAGGACATCACTGGCGGAACGAATCTCATCATTGGTGATGTAGAAAAAATAGCGGATTACGTTGTCTAAAACAACTCCACCACGCGTGATCTTAATCTTTTTTTTCAGAACGATTACCCGATAGGACTTGTTGCATTTCTTGGGCTGGTAGGAAAACTCGGCCAGATACTCGGCTTCGGTCTCGATTTTTTTGAATCCACGTTCTTCGATTACTTGATCTTTGACATTTACCGGACGTTCACGCTCTTCGTTTGTGATGGTGTATTTCGCTTCTCTTTCAAAGAGTTCCCATTTTGATTCGGAGATACTGTCAGCAATTCTAATCATATTTTCCCTGGCATCCACGCCGAATACAAAAATACAGCGTTCAGACCAACGGTCAAAATTGCTTGTCAGATAGTAATCGGTATCCCCACGCACATACACAGTTTCAAAAACATCCGATACCAGATCAATCGCTTTATCGATCCATAAGGCTGAATCGGTATGAGATGGAACATTGCCGGGCCGATTGACAATATAGAGGGCCTCTCTTGTGCTGGCCAATGAAATAACTAGGGGATGATAGCCCCATAGCTTATTGTAAGAGATATCCATTCCCCCTTTGCACTCGCCAGTGGTTGGGACAATGGTGCCATCAACATTGATAATGGCCTCTTTTTTAAAACTTTGAGATTGCTTAAGCCAGATATGCTTACGAATATTGTTTACGAGATCCATAAACATGATAATATTCTCCCGATTAAATCGCCGCAGAAAATCTCCCGCAGTGGTCGGATCAGGAATGATTTGAGCTCCCAACGCATCTATGTACGGCTCATTGTTTCGCAACAATTCAATATCCTCCAGACAGGTACCGCCTGCAAGAATATTAAAAACGATGTTCAGAATGTGATCGGATTCATGGTAGGGGAGATGGCGCTTCAGCAGATCGAGTTTGCTGTTGATTTCCTCAGTCAGTCCTAAGCTTTGGACCATCTGGAGAATGATCCCGATGCCGCCACAGGAAATCCCGCTATAGCGACCGTCAAAGTCGTAGTGAATATTGCGACCACTAAGCATAGGACAAGGTTGATCTTGCCAGTTTCTTTTCATGAGTTTTTCAGCAATTTTTCTTTTCTTTTTTTCTATTTTCTTTTGTGTATCTCTTCGCACTTGAAATGCTCCTTTCGGTTATTTGCCTAATTTATAGCTATATGTTATAACACACTGAAAGTAGAGCAAACAAGTGCTTTTTATTGAAAAATTGCTATTTATATTGCGCTTGTTTTAGGTTTAAACTGATGTCAAAATACTTTTTAAAAAAGTGGGATACCTGTAAAAAAAACGGGACATTTACATCAATACCTGTTATATGACGGTAAAAACTTCTAAATTGGAGGTCCCACTATGGAGAACAT
>CAISZK010000423.1 GCA_903889915.1 uncultured Bacteroidota bacterium | reverse complement strand
TATAATTATATTGCCATCGAAGGGAATATTGGGGCCGGCAAAACAACACTGGCCACAAAAATATCAGAGCAGTTTAATGCCAAGTTGATCCTTGAGCAGTTTGCCGATAATCCTTTTCTTCCCAAGTTTTATGAAAACCCCGACCAGTATGCATTTCCGCTGGAACTTTCTTTTCTTGCATCACGCTACAATCAGTTGAAAGATGAATTGTCAAGACAGGATCTTTTCAGGAGTTTCACGATTTCTGACTATATTATCAATAAGACCATCATTTTTGCCCAGAAGACACTGCAGGGAGATGAATATGCACTGTTCACAAAATTGTTTAGTATCATCAACACAACACTGCCCAAACCTGACTTGCTTGTTTATCTTTATGTGAATATAGAGAACCTGAAAAGGAACATAATTAAAAGAGCTCGTTCGTACGAGCAAAACATGGATCCTGATTATCTTGCCAAACTGCAGGAAGGATATTTAACATTCATCAAATCGCAGCACAATATGCGCACCCTTATCATTGATACCAACAATATTGATTTCGTCAATAATGAAAAAGACTACAAAGAGATCAGCGAATTCATTATTAATGGCGAATACGATTATGGGATAACCCGTGTGTCGTTATAAAATTCCCTGATTGAATTTTCAGAAAAAAAGGTCATAAAAAAAGCTGCACGAAAAACGTGCAGCTTTTTTTTTGTGGTGTTGATTTTCTTATTTGATTGCATTAAGAAATTCAGCGCTTGTGTTGTATTTCAAAAATTCTCTGTCATCTCTGGCCTGGTCTCTGTATGATGCATCAGCAGCAATGGCTTTAGGCAGATTTTCATAAATCAGAGCTGTGCTTCCTGAACGTGCTCCAACAATTGCAAGTAAATAATAAACTGCAGCAGTTTTGGCGGTAGTGCACTGCAGCGTTGTAGCAGCAGCGGATGAGTTACCTGACAATAATTGTGCAAGAGCAATGTTGTGTGTGCATGTTCTGCCGGAATAAGAAGTGATAGCTCCGGGATAATCGCCAACTTTAATAAAGCAAGGTCCGAGGTTATAACCTTCGGTCATTCCCAGTCCTTGTGCGGTGGTGAAATATGATTTTGCTTTGTCATAATCTTTTTTCCACATTGAAGCAACACCAAGGTTGTTGATGATAGTACCATTGTTTGGCATAAGTGTGTTTGCTTTTTCAAGGTATGTAATAGCTTCATCAATTTTTCCAAGTTTCAGGCAAACATACCCTGCATTGTTGTAACCTTTCCATTCATTAGAATAAACTTTGGTTGCTGATTCATAAATTTTCAGTTTTGTGGCAAGGTCTTCAGTGAGTGTAGCAGCATAAAGTAATTCTTCTTTCTTCAGTGAATCCGGCATTGTTGTTGCTAACTTAGCCATTTGCTCATCAGTTTTCTTTGGTTCATAAAAATCAATTGTGATCACAGATCTTCTGAGTGTGGGAAGGATTGCATCTTCAATTTCCGGATAAATCACGATCATATCATTGATGGTTTTTTCTCTTTTTGTTTTGTCAGTTTCTGAATTCACAACATTTAAGATCTTGCTTTTTTCTTTGATGGTTGAATTACCAATAACCTTGGTAAAGCCGTCCCAGTCTTCGCCTTTGGCACTTAAACTAAAAGTTGGTAAACTTGCATCGAATTTCTTTTGGTCAAATTTTTCTTTCGAAGCTTTTGCTTTTTCAGTAGCAAGATCCTTGATCTCATCTTTAATGTAAGTCTGCGCAGTCTTTGAACGTTTGTCAGATAATCCGGCATTGTAAGTTTCTTCGCCTTCCGGAGAAGCCCAGCCGCTGATGTCAATATTCTTTATTTTCCAATCTTTCTTAAGGTAGTCAGCAAGACCTTTTAATTTTGCAATGTTAGCCTCATCTTTATTTAATGCCATTCCTTTTAGATTGAGATCTGACATAGCTTTTGCAAAATATATTTCAGCTTCTTTCGAAATGATGGTTTCCTTTACATATCCATCAGGAGCAAGAACAATGTCGCCTTCTTTTTCTATTCTCTCAGATGTGTAGATAACGCCATCAGCAAGTTTTTTCTCACCGAGATTTTTGGTCTTTTTTCCAATAGTTACTTTAGGATTGACATTCAGAACAGATTTGTTCATGTCAGGTGTGTAGGTAATAACATCGTCATACGAAAAAGAACCGCCTGCTTTTTTCTTAATAGTAGTACCTGTTGTACCTTTAATTTTTTCGCCCTGCAGAGTGATTGATTTTAATTTTGTGGAACCATTGGCATAAGTAAGAACCGGAGCAAATTCAACAGTTGCTTTTTTGCCAAAATATTTTGCAGGTATTGTTCCTTTGATTTTCACTGCAATTTTACCACCATTAGTTTCGAGAACTTGTGGTGTTACCGTGTACGAAACGGTACTGTATTTTTTCACCATTTTTTTCAGATCGCAACCTGTCAAAACAGCAGCTACAATAATCATTGCAGCTATAAATTTAAAACTGATACTTCTCATAATTGTTTCGGATTATAGTTTGGTTTTTGGTTTATTTTTCAATTTTTGATGACGCAAATATATAAAAACAAAATTTCACCGACCTAATATATTTTTAATAATTCTGCAACAGGTTGTTTTAAAATGACTTAAGAATTCATAAATTTGCCTATTTCTGAGCGGATAATAAAAAAGTGCCAAAAAAAGTCGCTTTTTTAAGATTTTTTATTATTTTTGCATTGGGAAAATAGGCTTAATTTAAACTTTGAATCATGAAATTATTGAAAATTTTTACTCCATTTTGTATTTTATTTTTTGCTTTTACTTCGGTTACTTATAGCCAAAGTACCAAATACAACACTTGGTCTGCTACGGTAAGCGGAGGGTCTATGTTATTTTATGGTGACCTTCGCCAGTTCGATTTTTTTCCAATGTCTAAACATTACGTAAAGAAACATTATCACAGTATCAAACAAAACTTCTCGGAACGCAAATGGGGAGGAGGACTATCGGTCACAAAGCATTTCTCTCCTGCGTTTGCTTTGCAGGCACAATTTCAAACAGGAACACTGGAAGGAATAAAGACAAGGCAGAATGAATATTTCATTACCGTTTTCAATGAATATGGAGTGAATGGCATTATTAATTTTGGCAATTTATTCTTCCCTTATATTCCTAATCATAAAATCAATGTTTATGGTTTGCTTGGATATAGCTGGATTGATTTCAAAGTTAAAAGATGGAATATCTCAACCGACGCCCTTATTCATAGTCAAGGGTATAACGCTCCTGGTCAAGAGCACAAAAGGACTACAGAGGTTTGTATTCCGATTGGTTTAGGATTTAAGTATAAAATCAATAAACATTTTGATATCGGACTAGAATGTCAGCTTGTAAATGTAAACTCTGATAAATTGGATGACCATGTCAGGAGTTTATCAGCAAGAGATAAATATGGCTATACATCATTTCAATTCACTTACAAGATTGGTAGGAATGAGAATTCACTTGAATGGACTACATTAAGAGAAATGGAGAGCAGTAAGAATACCCCACTCTTTATTGCTAATGATAAAAAGATTGATTCACTCAAAAACAAACTTAATGGAATAGATGATAAAGTTGCTGATTTAACCAAAAAACTTAATGATCATATTAACCAGCCTCAGTTGGCAATTAATGTTCATAATGATGATCAGAATAACAAGGTTAACGGAAACAATGTACCTTCAAATAATTCTACTGGTGTGACTGTACCCAACACAGCAAATACTTCAGGTAACAATATGAAAACCGATGATCTTGCTCCTCAATTTGCTGCTATGAACAAAAAAATTGATTCACTTAATGAAAATCTCAAGAAACAATTACCGACACCACAAGCTAAGGATCTTTCTGTTCTCTTTGCTTCTGTCAACAAAAGAATAGATTCACTTAGCAACAAGAATCATATGAATCCGGTAACAAAGACTGATGATCTTGCTCCAATTTTTGCTTCTATCAATAAATCTATTGATTCATTAAACAACAAAATCAATGATCATTCAAAACCCGCTCCACAGGCGCGTGACCTTTCACCATTCTTCGCATCTATAAATAAAAGAATAGATTCATTAAGCAGTAAAGTTAATTCTTCTGTGAACCCCACATTGGTTGAAACCAATAATGATCATAATGTTATTCAAAATAGCGTAAATCATGGTGACAACACACAGATTAATATTCAGGGAACAACAGTTCCGGGATCAACAACTATTACTACTATAATGAAACCACAGTTCTCAATTTTCTTTGCAGTTAACCTTACCTATATTGATCCTCTGAATGAAGAAAAAGTTGCTGAAGCTGCAAAGATGTTGAATGAAGATCCAACATTGATTTTTGATATTGTTGGATATGCTGACAAGACTGGTAATACAGCTTACAACGATGTTCTTAGTTTAAGAAGAGCACAAGCAGTAAAGAATGATCTTATCAAATCTTATGGTATTAGTGAAAAAAGATTAAATGTTATTGGTAAAGGAGATAAATATCCGTTGTCACCAGACATCTACAGTGTAAACAGAAGAGTTGATTTTATTATAAAGAAAACTAAATAATCCTCTGAAAAACAGGTAAGCCTTAAAGTTGAATTGTACCGCTGATTTATTGAAAGCAGCACACTTCAATAAACAAAGCAATTCATGGATTTGTAGAGCTAATTTCATAGCCGCAAATCCATGAATTTTTTTAGTAAACGAGTCTAAGAACCCCCAATATTTTCAACGAGCACAGATCAAAAGTTGTTCCGTATTTTATTTATTAAAAGGTAAGCAATTTTACAATTTTATAATAATAGTGAATGGGTTTTTATTCAATTATTCACGAGTGTAAAATTAAAGTCGAAAGGATTTTATTATAAAGAGAAAATCAGCTCCAACCTGGAACTAAAATAAACAAAACTATTTGAAAAAATCAAAGAGTAGGGTTCAAAAGATTACCTGAGTTGATCAGTTTTTCAAGGTATTTGGAGTACCTGCTTTTTTCAATCTGTTCGAAATATTCCATGTTGTGAATGTCTGTTCCTACAAATTCCACCATATTGTTTTCAATTAACTTTTCAGCCATCATCCGTACTTGTGGAGAATAATATCCGGAAAGTGAAGGAAGGTTAACCTGAAACAATATTTCACGGTCTTTTAAATTAATATAATTCTCAAAATCATCATGCCAGTAAGCATATCTCTCTGGGTGCGCCAGAATTGGAAGATACCCATCAATTTTCATATCAAATAGCAACTGAAAAAGATTCACGGGAGTGATGAATGATGACAGCTCAATCAGGACATATTTTTTTCCAAATGACAACAATTCTCCTGCTTTGAATTTTTTTGTCAAAGTATCGTCATACATGTATTCCGCAGCAGCTTCAATTTTTACCGGAATATTCGCTTCATGCAGAGCTACTTTTAATTTCTCCAATCCTTGAAGGATAATATCAGGAGTGTTTTTAAAAATTTCGGTATAAATATGTGGTGTTGTAACGAGCTTTCTATAACCAATATTATAAAGTGCTTTAACCAGCTCAAGAGATTCTTCTATGCTTTTTGACCCATCATCAATACCGGGAATGAGATGGGAATGCATGTCTGTTGATATCATAGACATATCAACAGGTTGCTCTAATTTATTTGAATGAAAAAGTTTATTAAAAAGACTCACAAAAACACTGTTAGATTTTTTTGCTAAACAAATACTAATTACCCATTACCTTTTACCGTACTGAACTTCATAATATTTTTGATACGCTCCCGAAGTTACATTATTTAACCATTCTTCATTTGAGAGATACCAGTCAACTGTTTTTTCAAGACCTTCTTCAAACTGTAATGACGGACCCCATCCCAATTCTCTCTGAAGTTTGGATGAATCTATTGCGTAACGCAGATCGTGTCCGGCCCTATCAGTTACGAAAGTAATTAATTTCTCTGATTCACCCTGAATTCTTCCGAGTTTATTATCCATAATTCTACATAGACTTCGAACCAGATCAATATTTTTCCACTCATTATTACCGCCAATATTGTAGGTTTCACCAATAATGCCTTTATGAAAAATCAATTCAATTGCTTTGGCGTGATCTTCCACCCAAAGCCAGTCTCTGATGTTTTCTCCCTTCCCATAAACAGGTAGAGGTTTAAGGGTTTTAATATTATTAATGCATAAAGGAAGGAGCTTTTCAGGAAATTGATTAGCACCATAGTTATTCGAGCAATTGCTGATAACAACAGGGAGATTATAAGTATGAAAATATGCTCTTACAATGTGATCAGAGCTGGCTTTTGATGCTGAATAAGGACTTCGCGGATCGTAAGCTGTTTCTTCCGTAAACAACCCTTCTTCTCCCAGGGATCCATAAACTTCATCAGTTGAAATGTGATAAAATTTCTTCCCTTCTGAATTGTCTTTCCACATTGTTTTTGCAGCGTTCAGCAGGTTTACGGTTCCAACTATATTGGTCATGATGAAATCCATTGGACTTACTATTGAGCGATCCACATGCGATTCGGCCGCAAGGTGAATTACTCCGTCAAAAGTATATCTTAAAAACAGACTATTGATAAAATCTCCATCAACAATATCTCCTTTGACAAACTCATAGTTTGCATAATCTTCAATATCTTTCAGGTTTGCGAGATTACCGGCGTAAGTGAGTTTATCAAGATTTACAATTTTGCAATTTGGGTATTTTTTCACAAACAATCTGACAACATGAGATCCAATGAATCCAGCACCACCGGTGATAAGAATAGTTTTCATAAAATTTTAATTTGTTTACTAATTACAATCTATTTACTAAGATTAATTTCTAAAATTACTACTAATTTTCTAATTAAATAACTTTCTGACTTTTTCTTTTAAAGCCATTTCCCATTTCCATGCTGAGAGCATCATAACATCTAAGCCTCTTTTTGCATTCCATCCCAATTCTTCATTAGCAAATTGTGTGTTGGCCCAAACTTTCTCTATATCTCCCGCTCTTCTGTCAACAATTTTATAATTAAGTTTAATCCCGGAAACTTTTTCAAAAGTATTAATTACTTCAAGAACGCTGAATCCGTTACCTGTGCCAAGATTGAAGACTTCACAGGATGATTTTGTTTTATTGTTTAACATTCTTTCAAAAGCAATAATATGTGCAAGTGCCAGATCTACCACATGGATATAATCTCTGATGCAAGTGCCATCCGGTGTGTCATAGTCTTTACCGAATACTCTAATATAATCTCGTTTACCGATTGCTGTTTGGGTTATAAAAGGAATAAGGTTATTAGGGATACCTATAGGAAACTCACCAATCAAAGCGCTTTCATGCGCTCCAATAGGATTAAAATATCGTAATGCGATAGTCTTGAATCCAAATATTTTTCCTGTTTGTTCAATGATCTCTTCACAAATTTGTTTTGTGTGTCCATAAGGAGAGAAAGCTTTTTTGAATGGAGCATTTTCATTTACGGGAAGAACATCGGGCTGACCATAAACAGTGCATGAAGATGAAAACACAAGATTTTTCACTTGTGTTTCATTCATATAACTCATGAGGTTAATCAGAGAACCCAGGTTGTTTTTATAATATTTTGAGGGTTGTTCAACTGATTCCCCTACAGCTTTAAATGCAGCAAAGTGAATAACACCAGCTATTCCCTTATTTTTTAGAAAAAAATCTTTTGTTAGTTTTTCATCACAGAGATCAAATTGATGAAATTCAGGCAGCACTCCCGTAATCTTTTCAATAGAATAGATCACATCCTTAGTAGAATTTGAAAGGTTATCAATAATAACAACTTCATAACCTTTCTTTTGTAATTCTACGACGGTGTGTGATCCTATATAACCTGTGCCACCTGTGACAAGTACTTTCATTTTCATTTTATTTTTCTGACAGATATTTATTACTATAGGCTCCAATAAGTAAGATCCTTGATTTGGTTTCTGTATATACCTTTGACATCAACCAATATTGCACCTTCTGATGATATTGATTTGAAATAAGGTTCATCAAATTTATAATACGGTTTGTGACTGACAGCAATAATAATTGCATCATAGATACCTGAAGGTTTTTCAACAAGTTCAAAACCATATTCATGTTTTAATTCAGCAGATGAAGCAAAAGGATCAACCACATCAACCTTCATGCTATATGTTTTTAGTTCGCTAATAATATCGGCAACTCTTGAGTTCCTGATATCGCTAACATCTTCTTTAAATGTTGCACCCATAACAAGTATTCTTGAATTAAGTACATTTTTTCCGGCTGCTATGATCTTTTTTACAGTTTGTTTTGCCACATAAAATCCCATAGTGTCGTTAACGAACCTGCCCGAATTGATGATCTGTGGATGATAACGAAATTCTTTGGCTTTGTAAGTTAAGTAGTATGGGTCAACACCTATACAATGTCCACCAACCAATCCCGGGTAGAACTTTAGAAAATTCCATTTTGTTCCTGCTGCAGCCAACACTTCGTAAGTATTAATCCCCATCCTGTTGAAAATAATGGAAAGTTCATTCATAAGTGCAATGTTTACGTCACGCTGTGTGTTTTCGATGATCTTTGCAGATTCAGCTACTTTGATACATGAGGCTTTATAAACTCCCGCTGTTACGACAAGTTCATATACTTTGGCAACTATGTCCAGTGATTCATCATCACAGCCGGATACTACTTTAGTAATGGTAGTAATTGTATGGTCTTTATCACCCGGGTTTATTCTTTCAGGAGAGAACCCAACTTTAAAGTCTGTTACGAATTTTAAGCCCGACAATTCTTCTAAAATAGGAATACAGTCTTCTTCTGTACAGCCCGGATAAACTGTGGATTCATACACAACATAATCGCCTTTTTTGAGGACTTTTCCAACAGTACGTGTTGCGCTAAGCAATGGTGTCAGATCAGGAAGATTATGATCATCAATAGGAGTTGGAACTGCAACAATATGGAAAGTAGCTGTTTTTAAACTGTCAAGATTGGCTGAAAATTCAATATCGCAGCCTTCAAATGCAGATGAAGGTAATTCTTCACTTGGATCAATTTTGTTCTTCATCATTTCAACCCGGTCTGCTTTGATGTCAAAGCCAACAACGGAGATTTTTTTAGCAAATTCGAGTGCTATGGGCAAACCAACATAGCCTAATCCAATGACCGATAGTTTGGTCTCTTTTCTTAATAACTGATTATAAATATTCATTGTCAAATTTTATTGTTTTTTGATTATTATTAATTTATTCTTTCATTTTAAAACATCCTTCAATATTGGATGATAATCTCCTTTTAAACCTATTGGTTGGGCATGCCTGATAGTATAGACAGTATTAATAGTTGGATAGGAAACCTCCAATCCAAACCCATTACCATTAATTATTTCTTTATAGCTTGCCGTGTGCAGATCTGCAAACCCATCACTGAATTCAGTTTCATTTCCGTCAATTAAAATTGAACGAAATGTTCTTTGTCCCGTTTGCTTAATACGCAAAGGCAGATCTTCACTGTCAATACTCAGGAACCATCTGATTCGTGCATTTTTCAACTGTAGAAAACCGGCTGCTTTGCTGTCAGAATAGTAATGAACTATGTTATTCTGAACTTCACCAAATATCCACATTAACATGTCAAAAAAATGAATTCCTATATTGGTAGCTATGCCTCCTGATTTGCTAGTATCACCTTTCCAGGACATGTAATACCAATGTCCGCGACTTGTAATATAAGTTAGGTCGATGTCATAAATTTTATCTTTTGGCCCATTATCAATCATTGTTTTTAGCTTCTTAATTGAATCGTGAAGTCGCAGCTGAAGGATGGTATTGATCTTCCGGCCTGTTTCTTGTTCAATTATTCCTAAAGCTTCAACGTTCCATGGGTTAAGGACAAGTGGTTTTTCACAAATAACATTTGCATCATTTCTGAGCGCTAAACGCATATGGGAATCGTGAAGATAATTGGGTGAGCAAACAGTGATATATTCTATCTTCTTATCACCTTGTCTGCGCAGCTTATCCAGATGCCTGTCGAAACGTTCGGTTTCAAGAAAAAAATCAGCATTGGGGAAAAAGTTATCCATGTATCCCACTGTATCCTGCTTGTCGAGGGCTGCAACAAGAGTGTTGTTGGTTTCTTTTATTGCTTTCATGTGACGGGGAGCGATATAACCTGCAGCTCCTATCAAAGCAAAATTTATTTTTTCTGTTTTTTCCATACTTATGTCAGTTTGGTAACTTTATTATCTTTTAGCTGATATTGTACTTTGCTTTCAGGGCAAACAGCGATTCCATTTTTATCAAAATGGAGCCTGTGACCATATTCACTCATCCATCCTGTCTGCTTTGCGGGATTCCCAACGACCAATGCAAAAGGAGGAACAGCTTTTGTAACAACCGCACCGGCACCAATGAAGGCGTATTCTCCAATATCATTACCACAAACGATCGTGGCATTGGCTCCTATTGAAGCGCCTTTCCTGACCAGTGTTTTTGCATATTGTTCTTTTCTTATAATAGCACTGCGCGGGTTGATAATATTTGTGAACACCATTGAAGGGCCAAGGAAAACATCATCCTGGCAAATAACACCGGTATAAATGGAAACATTGTTCTGAACTTTGACATTATTTCCCAACATTACTTCGGGTGATATAACAACATTCTGACCAATATTGCAATTTTCTCCAATGACACTGTTTGACATAACATGTGTGAAGTGCCATATCTTAGTGCCTTTACCAATCCTGCAACCTTCATCAATGATTGCTGTCTCATGTGCGAAAAAGTCTTTTTCCATTTGTCATTTTTATGTTTAATTAAAAGTTAGTGATTGCAATTTTAAAAGATACTATGATAATGATATTTTAAGATGCAATGCAGTGACTTTTTTAATTAATAAATTCCAGTATTGAAGAAGTAATATGCTTCAACTGTTCTTCGTCAAGCTCAGTATGCATAGGTAGGGAAATTACAGAATTTGATAATGCCTCTGTCACCGGGAAATCGCCTTGTTTGTAACGCGGGTCCAGATATGCTTTTTGTAAATGCATGGGAACAGGATAATAGATCATTGCCGGAATCCCTTTTTCCTGCAAATGTTCAATGAGTTTATTTCTGTCGAAGCCATTTGTAACCAATGTGTATTGATGAAAAACATGTGTTGACTTTTCAAAGTGTGAAGGTGTTTTCAATTTTGCATTTCCTTTGAAAGCGTTGTCATAGTAGCGGGCTGCATTATTTCTTGCTGCTGCATATTCATCAAGCCTTTTAAGCTTAACCTTGAGAATTGCTGCCTGTATGCTGTCGAGTCTTGAATTGACTCCAATTGAATCATGATAATAGCGAACGGCCATGCCATGGTTAACAATAATCCTGATCTTATCATCAAGTTTATCATCGTTGGTGAAAATAGCTCCACCATCACCATAACAACCAAGATTTTTTGAAGGGAAAAACGATGTGCATCCTATATGACCTATTGTTCCGGCTTTTTTCTTTTTCCCGTCTTTTGAAATGAAATCAGCGCCAATGGCCTGGCAGGTATCTTCAATTACAAACAAATTGTGTTTGTCTGCAATAGCCATGATGGCATCCATATCGGCACATTGTCCGAAAAGATGAACAGGGATTATTGCTTTTGTCTTAGGAGTAATGGCTTTTTCAATTGCTTTTGGGTCTATGTTAAAAGTGTTGGCATCAACATCAACAAGCACTGGTGTAAGTCCAAGCAATGCGATAACCTCGGCAGTTGCAACAAATGTAAACGAAGGTGCGATAACTTCATCACCCGGTTTAAGTCCAAGCGCCATCATCGAAACCTGCAATGCATCGGTGCCATTGGCACAGGGGATCACATGTTTTATGTTCAGGTACTTTTCCAGATCATTCTGGAAATTTTTTACTTCCGGCCCATTAATAAAGGCCGTTGAATCAATAACGTCTAAAATTGCATTGTCAATTTCTTCTTTAATTTTTACATACTGACTCTTCAGATCTACCATTTGAATCTTTTTCATCTTTCTTTTTCTTTCATTAAATTTATCAAGAATTTTTCGAGGTGCAAAGATACTCCTTCTAAGCAAATTTACAATAATAATGAATGATATAGGAATTTAGCGACTTGACAATTAAATTTTAAATTAACTATCCAACATTGAGTCCAATCCGATAAGTCTTTTTCTTGCCACAAAGTCTCAAAGACTCGAAGTTTCGCAAAAAAAACAAACTTGCTTTTCAATGCTTTGCGTATCTTGATGTCTTAGGGTCTTAGCGGCATTTTTGTGCTTTATTACTTTTCGGAGCAGACTCAACATTTTAATTTTAAAAATACAAAATGCCGATGAAAGTTTTTAAAATAAAGAGATCAATAAACAGAAATCTCTGAATGATTATAAAGAAAATTAATCCTCCTTACTCTCGTTTTGGTTATGTTTTGTTTCCCAAATGGGGATAATGGGCAAAAATTTTGACAGGATCGTTATGATTAATAAAGTAAGAATAATTGTACCCGCTGTTATTGTTGTTTCAATCAGTGTAGGCGAATAAAATTTAAAATTTTCAGGAACATTTTGAATTGGAAGGAAAGGATGCTCCATTGTAGGCACTACAATTAGATAACGCTTAAGCCAGGCTCCGGCAATAACAAATAATGATATTACAAGGGCAGGGGAGGGTCGGCGCATTTTGCGGAACAATAAAAGAATGATAGGAAGAATAAGACCTAAAAGTTGAGTTCCCCAAAACAGGATTGCATAGCGGCCATAGAACATTTCCTGCAAATGAACAGCATCAAACTTTTTGAGTTTGTACCATGGAACAAGAAATTCATTGATGTTGAAATATAAATACACCAGTGAAAGCAGGACAAGCAATTTGCCCATTTTATCAAAATGCATATCGGTGATATAGTCTTTCAACTTGTAGTTTTTTCTAAAAAAATACATCGCAATGATAACCGCTGAACATCCCGAAACAAAAGCTCCGGTTACAAAATACGGTCCGAAGATAGTACTGTCCCAGCCCGGTCTCACAGTTACTGCAAAGAGCCACGAGGTCACCGTGTGTATTCCTAGTGCGACAGGAATAATCAAAATAGCTAATACACGTGTACACTTTTTTATCAATGAAATTTGTTCATCAGAACCTGTCCAGCCAAGAGATAAAATTTTAAAGATCCTGCGTTGAAACTTTGGAGCTTTATCCAATCGTTCACTACAGATTTTAAGATCGGGGATCAATGGAATATAAAGCAACAATGCGCTGATCACAACATAAGTTGTAACAACGGTGACATCCCAGATGATGGGCGACTGAACCCTTCCATGTGTGAAAACATAAAGCAATCGATCAGGACGTCCCATATCCACAATAATGACCAGCCCTGCCACAGCAGCAAAAGCAAGTGCAATAATTTCGGCAATACGTGCAATTGGCGCCGACCATTTGGCTCCGGTCAATCCCAGTACTGCACTGATGAGCATGCCAACAAGACTTGTTGCTACAAAGAAAACAAAGTTGGCAATATACATTCCCCACGAAACATAATCGCGCATGCCTGTTACTCCAAGTCCATCCCTTAACTGAATGGTGTAGGCATAAACACAAACTCCCAAAGCCACTATAAGAAAAGCCATCCAGATTTTAAAAAGTCTGTTTGGATAAATAGGCTTCAGCAGGTCGCTGACGGCATTTTCATAAAGATTTTTATTATTATCCATAGTAAAAAATTCAAATTTAAATCAGCACTTCCGCCAATCGCAGAGCACAAACTATGCATGCACTACGATTCGGCATTTATTAAAATGAATTATTGAATCTCTGGCAATCTGTTTTGGATTGCCAGAGATTTTCCAGAAACTACTATTTTCTTATTTCTTGATGTTCGGCAATTCCAGTCCGTAACCTTTCTTTTTGTCTTCGATCTTCAGAAGGAAAGCAAAGAGTAAGGCAGTCACACCAAATCCCATGAAAATGATCATTGGAAGTGTGTAATTATATTCTGTGACTTTCTGTCCTGCGGCAGTTATGGATGTTCCGGTCACGCAATATTTGTCAAGCACCCAGCCGATGAGCAGAGGCACTCCCCAGAGTCCGATATTCTGTACCCAAAAGATCAAAGCATAAGCTGTTCCCAATTGTTTTTCAGGAATAATTTTTGGAACCGATGGCCACATGGCTGAAGGAACCAGCGAAAACCCAATACCCAAAACAATGATGAGGAATATTGCAAAGAAATAACTGTTGAAGATCGGCACTGCAAAAAGAAAATGAACAAGAATCAGCAGTACTGAACCAATAATCATAATTGTTGCTCCTTTTCCTTTGCGGTCGTACAAGCTTCCGAAAAAAGGAGTGAGAAGAATATTTCCGAAGGGCAACAGCGACGGAATAAGTCCTGCATAATACTCATCAACACCAAATTTGTTGATCATTAAATTGGTCGCATATTTCAGGAATGGAAAAACTGCTGAATAAAACAACACGCAAAGGATTGCAATATACCACCAGCCTTTGTTTTTCAAAATAGCCCAAAGATCTTTCATGCGAAACTCTTCTTCGGTGTCCTCTATTGATTCCTGGAGATTATAAGCTGCAAGAGATTTATCAAGTTTTTTATCCTGGACACAGTACACAAAATAAGTAAGCAGGCCAACGCAGAGTAATATCAAACCAATCAAAACCGGTGCAGAAACGTGCCCGAATGATGAAGCCACCCACACTGAACTTGACAATGCAAGCGCTGTTCCCAAACGTGCAATAGCCAACTGAAGACCCATTGCAAGCGCCATTTCATGACCTTTAAACCATTTGACAATGATCTTTGAAACAGTGATCCCCGAAACTTCGCAGCCCACACCGAAAATTGCAAATCCCAGTGAAGCGATCCACACCTGAGCAGGAAATGTCCAGAACAAAATGTGCCATGTCATACCATCAAGGGCATGTGTTGATACGGCCCAATATTTTATCCCGGCGCCCACAACCATTACAGCACCAGAAACAATACCGGTGAACCTGATCCCCATTTTATCGAGGATGATACCTCCGAAAACCAGGAAGAAAAAGAAGACATTGAACAAACTGTATGAACCCTGGTAAAAGCCGTAACCTTCGCCGTCCCATTTCAAATCTCTTTCGAGCATACGTTGAAGGGGCGATAAAACGTCAGTTAAATAATACCCTGCAAACATGGTAATAGCAACAATCAATAAGGCAATCCACCTGGCAGTTTTGGAATCTCTGAGCAATTTCTGTACTTTTTCTGTCATAGTTTTATTATTAAATATTAAGCAGCAAATGTAAATAAAAATTGGAATTCGGGGTAATAGTTAATCTCGCAAGCTGCGACAAACAGTTAATAATTGTTATTTTTAAGAAACTAAAGCCAGTAGTCATGCATCAATTGACCAATGACTAATGACTATTGACTTCAGAGATTTTTTCTTTTCTCCGGCGATAAAATAATTTTCCCATCCCTGTTTATTTTTCCTTCAATGTACGAGCAATAATATTCCACTGTGCCTTCAATTTCTTTAAAGGTGCTGTCAACTTTGCCCATTTTTATTGTATCGGCACAGTAAATTGAAAGATCACTTTTTATCACTCCTGTTGATGAACAGTAATCAAGCCCGGGAGCCACGCCACAGCCGCGGTCAATCAATCTTTCGTCGCTTATCAGCTTTCCTGATTTATCAAAAGTTTTCAAAACCGGGTAGCAGTCGGTGCCGCCGGGCAGCAGCACCACAAGCCCGAAATAGTGGGTGGTGTCGGGCAACATTCCATAGAAAATGCCCATACCATCTTTGTTTTTGATGAACAAAGTGTCGGCGCTTTTTGCATCAAGTTGCGGAAGCGATTTATATTCCAGTTCGCCCAGGCGCAATGATAGCGGCAGTTGCAACGGTCTGAATTTTTTCAAAAACAGGCGGAAGGGCGAAGCATCAATGCCGGCTGTTTTTTGGGTGCTGGATGTGCATGAAAAAAGTGCGATGCACATTGTCCATACAAAAATTTTAAAAGATATTTTCATAAAAAATGATAATTGGTAAATGGGGTGTTGGAATCAGGGGTTTATAGAGGTTATTGAAAAATAGAATTGACGTTTTAAAATTATTTCTTTTTCTTTTTTTTCTCCCTTTTTTCAATTGACTAAAGTCAATTGTAATTGATAAATTTTCCGGAAACAATATCAATTTCCCCCGACTTCAGCCGGGGGATTCGGGGGAAATTTTCTTTTCAAAAATAAAAAAAACTTTTCAATTTTCTCCAATCCAATTTTCTTTCAAACTTTCCCAATTTCCAAAATCAATCAATCCTAATCAAAATGGGCCATATGAAATCCAAATTCAGCCCTCAAAATGTTTTCCTTTTTTAATCAAATTTTATGCTTCCAAAAATCAAATTCCAATTCAAAATTGCATCTTTCCACATTTTTTAAATTATTACTGTTCTATAGAGATTCAATTTTAAAAGAATGTTTACCTTAGCAACTTCTATCAACTAAAATTTTATCATGTTGTAACTTTCGGCTGAAAATCCCATTATATACCAAACACTGCTTCCATGCGATTCATTAAACCCGGGTTGTTTTTTCTGTTTCTGCTTTTGATAAACCAATCAAAAGCGCAGCAACAGGACACTGTTTACAGCGACATCAACGATGCACTCAAAAATCCCGAAAAGGTTTTTTATCTGTCGCTCGATTGCGATGAAAACAACGATTCGTTGTTCTACGAAAACATCTCAAAGTTCAGGAATCTCGAAGTTTTATCAATAAGCAACAGCAAAAACAAATTCCTTTCCGAAAAAATTTCGGCGCTGAAAAACCTGCAGAGGCTTTACATTACTTCGTGCACCGACATTGACTTTGCAAAGCTTTTCAACCAGCTTGCGGCTGTGAATGATCTGAAAACTTTATCCATCAACGACTGCGGGATGAAAAGCTGCCCGAGGGAAATTCAGAAACTAAAATTCCTGCAATCGCTCATCATTACTGACAACGACGAGTTCGACACCGAACAACTGGTGAAGCAGGTTTCGAAATTGCCCAAACTCCAAAAACTTGCCCTGCCCATCAACCAGATCACCGACCTGCCCGAAAACATCAGCTCTTTAAAGCAAATCGAAGTGCTTGACCTGAGCAACAACTGGCTTACCGACCTGCCCGACGAAATTGCACAGATGAAAAACCTCGAAAACCTCGACATTTCAGGCAACATCATCATCAGCCCGCTGAGCGCACTGGGAAAATTAAAAAGTTTGAACATCCGCTATCTCAACATGGATAAGGGTTTGACGACCGAGGACAAAAGTAAACTGGCGAAGTTGTTTCCCAATGCCCAGATCACCGAAAACACCAATGATTCCCTCACCGACACTGACAATACCCCAAAAGATATCACCCCAAACGACACTGCAGCGATTGCAAAAAACACACAATTGACCGGTGTCACTTCGCCACGTGCGGATACTGTTCAATACGGGACTTTCAACATTCAGAAGGATCAGTTTAAAATTCTATCGCCTGCCTATCTTTACTATGCCAGCCTTTTCAACAATGACCTTTACAGAAACACTTTCGATTCACTGCTGTTTGACCAGCGTTATCTCGACACAAACTACATCAGCGTGGTCAGGCGCCAATCCAATGGTGTTTTTCCTGCACTCTCGATGTCGCTGAAAAAAAACAAGCTGAAAGAAACATGGTTCACATTATTTTCGGGAATAGACACACGGTATATCAACAAAAACAATTACGAATTGAACGCTTTCAAAGGGATGGTGTGGGTTTACACAGGTCATTTGTCGAAAAGAAAATTCAGAAAAACTTTTGTAAAAAAATGGCAGGGAAAAGGTTTGGCAAAATATTGGAGATGGGGTTTCTTAAAGAAAGAGCCAATTTTCTGGAACGACATCCGCATCTCTTACGATCAGGGAAACAAAACTTTTTGTATTGAATTAAAAAGCAACGGTGGTTTTAAAAAAATTGCAGGCTACTTGCGTTTGCAGGACACAAAAAACAGTTCCGAAGTGTGGCAAAGGCAATACACGAAAAGATACGCCCGTTATCTTGCGTTGCTGAACAGGCGCAGAAACAGGTTTCAGAAAACTCTTTTGAAAGAAAAAACAATCTACGATGCAAGCCGCAAAAGGTCTATCATGTCAACATGGGCTGCTTTTCAAAAACTTTATTTCAGCTATGATGAGAAAAAATTAAGCATGAGCGAATGGTTGAAATATTATGACAACGTTATTGCCAACGAAAAGAAAGCGCTTGCCAATGCCGATGCGTCCATAGATAACTTGACGCTCTACATGCAGCGCGAAAACTATCTGAATTCAACTTATGCCCGGATTAGTGTGGGCGATTCGAGCCTGCATGCAGTGAATACCTATTTTAAAGATGAGGAACAAAACCTGCTGCCTGTTTCGGCAATACTGCTCATCAACCAGGATGATAAAACCTATTGCAGATACACCGGCTCATTAGGACTTGATCCGATGCTGATGTATCTTTCTTCAAACAAAGCGCTTTCAATAGTGATCGAATTGCGCAACGGCGACATAGGGATACTAAGCAAAAATAAATACGCTAAAGATAAACTCAAAGGAATATCTGAATATACCTTCACAGTTGAAAGAATAAGCAAGAAGCTAGGCTCGGTGGGGCAGATCATTGATATTCTCAATTTGTAAGATAAAAGCGTTTGCCCCCTTTATCCTGAAAAAAATTTAACCTTAATCTGTAACTTTTAGCAAATCCTGCGTTATATGTTTAGAAACTGAAAGACGATGTATCCTGCAACAGAGAAATTTCATTTTACCAGAGAACAGATCCTTGACGAAGAATATGAGATCAGGGCTGCAATGAAAGACATTTCATGTTTTTCGCCATTGTATGACAGGTATTATGTTCGCCTCTTTCGTTACATCTACAGGCGGGTTGAATCGGAAGATAATGCTGCCGATATAACCTCGCAGGTTTTTCTGAAAGCCATGCTCAATCTGAACAAATATCAATTCAGGGGAGTGCCGTTTGCATCATGGCTCTACAGGATTGCTTCGAATGAAATTGCCGGGGAATTCAGGTCAAACATAATCTGCAGGGAATTCAATACTACCACTGAAAACCTGAATCAGTTTGCTGAAGAAATTGATGAAAATGCTAATGAAATGATCCAAAATCTGCAGAATGCTATGAGCACCCTTAGCATGGGCGAAATGGAACTTATCGAACTGCGCTATTTTGAAAAAAGATCAGGCCTGGCAATTTCAGAGATCACCGGATTGACAGAAAGCAATGTGAAAGTGAAACTTCACCGAATCGTTCAAAAGTTAAAGGATAAGATTAAAAATGTAAGATCATGAAAAAGATAAAAATCAATATTGATAAGCCCGATATTTCAGATGAGAAAATTCTTGCAAAGAAGCCTTCTTTTCAAACTGTATTGCAAAATTTTCATGCTGTTCCAAAACCATTTTACAAAGCTTCATGGTTTTCAGGTGGAGTGGCAGGAGTAACTATTGCCACCATTGCTTTAGTTGGGTATTATTTTATCAAACACGGAAACAATTCTTCTACTGCAAATTCCAATAATGATAGTCTTTCAACAAAGCCATTTATTGCAAAACCATTCAAAAATATTGATGTACCCTACGAGGTGATGAGTGTTTCGAGCAACTGCTCACATCAATTGATCACAAAAACCGGGACCGTTCTCCGTATTCCCGACAATGCTTTTGTTGACAGCCTTGGAAAACCCGTTACATTTCCGGTTGAATTAAAATACCGTGAATTCAGAAATCCGGTTGACTTTTTTGAATCAGGAATTCCTATGAATTATGATTCCAACGGTGTTCATTACACTTTTGAATCCGCAGGAATGATAGAACTCCTGGCAAGCAAGGATGGCAAAAATCTTTCGCTAGCAAAAGATAAAACCATTGGTGTTGATATGAAATCACCCACTGAGGACAGCAACTACAACATTTATTATCTTGATACGACAAAAAGAAACTGGGTGTATAAAGGAAAAGATCTGATAACATCTTTGGATGAAAAACAAAAGACTGCAACCCAAAACAACAGGAATTTAAAAAGGGATACTGCCTCAACAATTAATAATGAACCAAACCGCAGTGAGGAAATCAGGATTGAAGATTTGAATTCTGCCACATCAAAAGTTCCTGTTGTACCTGCAAAGGCAAATAAGTCAAAATACATTTTCAAATTAGATGTGGACCTTAGTGAATGGCCAGAACTGAATGTTTACAAAAATGTATTGTTTCAGGTTGATGAAACAGTCAAAAAATTTGATGCAAAATTATACACTGTAAAATGGACAAGTGCAAAACTGTATCAACATGCCACAGTGGGAAATTATTCTTTGATGTTGTCAAAAAATGATACTTCCGTTTTTATTCCTGTAATTCCTGTATTTGATGAGAAAAGTTATGCTACAGCAATCTCAGTCTATAATCAAAACATTAGTAAGTTGGTTGTGGAAAAACAAGAAAGAGATAAACAAAACAATTTAAAAATGCTGACTGCGTTAAGTTCAGCAAATGCACTGCAGCAAACGATTGAATTGGTCAATACTGTTCTGTCAAGTGAAATGAAAGCCTTAAGAACATTCGAATTGACCTCTTTCGGTGACTGGAACTGCGACAGACCTGTGCCCCCTATCAACCGCGATTTTACGATCACGCCCCGTTTCCTTAATAATGCAGATGGAAAATCCATTAAATATGAAAATGTTTACATCGTTGATAAAAATAAAAATGCTTTGTTCACATACAATAAATCATGTCCGCTGCTTTGTAATAAAAAATCAAATAACATCCTTTGGATAGTGACAACGGATAATAAAATTGGCATAGTGAATTCACAGACTTTTCTGGATGCTGTCAGCGAAACAACATCTCCAATATTTAATCTGACTCTTCTCAACAATAGCGAAGGTGTAAATGAATTAAAATCCCTTGTCACCGGTAAAAATGAAGAAACTGATAATCTGGTCACCCCTACAACAACTACCGAGGCAGCAAACAATACACTGACAGCAACTGCATATCCAAATCCAACAAAAGATGTAGTAAATATTAAACTACAGCAGGAAAACAACGTTACCTATACCTTGACGGATATGAGCGGAAAATTAATTCTAAAAGGGCAGTTTTACGATTTTCAAAATAAAATTGATTTGAGCAATTGCATTAGCGGAGTTTATAACCTGAGTCTTTTCACTTCAGACCTGAAACAATCCAAAAATATTAAGATTGTAAAAGAATAGAGAAGTGGTAAAACAAACCAAAAGGAAATGTTTTTTGTCACATCAATAACTGATTAATATTCTCCGGTTTTAGAGCATATTAACATGACTTTTTCCTTCGTCTTTTTTTCAAGAAATTGACTGATTTACCCTTATTTAAACGATGTATCGATTAATAAACTCTAATTTTAAACTTCTTAAATTCATTCATTTACAGTAGTATTTATGAAAAAGTAACTTTTAATTTTTGGTAGTTAAGTTAGATTTTCATTTCTTTGCACCCTGTTTAACCAAAAAAGTAATAAAATGTCAGACATTGCAACAAGAGTAAAAGCTATCATTATTGATAAGCTGGGTGTTGATGAAAAAGAAGTCACACCTGAAGCTAGTTTCACCAACGATTTGGGTGCAGATTCACTCGACACAGTAGAATTGATCATGGAATTTGAAAAAGAATTCAATATTGCTATACCCGATGATCAGGCTGAAAAAATCAGTACAGTTGGAGAAGCTATCACTTACATCGAGAACAATTATAAAGGTTAACAAATCTTTAGCTTTATGGATCTGAAACGAGTAGTCGTTACAGGATTAGGTGCTATTACTCCATTAGGCAATACCGTTCAGGAATATTGGACAGGATTGCTTAATGGAGTCAGTGGTGCTGCTCCTATTACTCATTTTGACGCTTCGAAATTCAAAACACAATTTGCCTGTGAAGTAAAGGGGTATGACTCTTCTCTCTTCTTTGATCGCAAAGAAGTCAGGAAATATGATTTGTATGCTCAATATGCATTGGTTTGTGCTGATGAAGCAGTCAAAGATTCGAAAGTCGAACTTGAAAAAATAAATCTCAATAAAGTAGGTGTTATTTGGGGCTCCGGTATCGGCGGCCTCGACACATTTTTTAAAGAAGTTTCTGATTTCGCCAAAGGTGATGGAACTCCGCGATTCAGCCCTTTCTTTATTCCAAAGATGATAGCAGACATTGCGGCAGGTCATATTTCAATTAAATATGGATTTCATGGCCCTAATTTTACTACAACATCTGCTTGTGCATCCTCTAGTAATTCAATAATTGATGCATTTAATTATATCCGTCTTGGAAAAGCGATTATGATTGTAGCAGGTGGATCTGAAGCTGCATGTTCCCCTCCGGGAGTTGGTGGTTTCAATGCCATGCAGGCATTATCGCAGAGGAATAACGACTCCAAGACAGCATCAAGGCCTTTTGACAAAGATCGTGATGGTTTTGTGCTTGGCGAAGGCGGAGGTGCTATTATTCTTGAAGAATATGAACATGCAATGCAAAGAGGCGCTAAAATCTATGCTGAGATTGCAGGTGGTGGACTTTCTGCTGATGCTCATCACATGACTGCGCCCCATCCTGAAGGACTTGGTGCAATATTGGTGATGCAAAATGCCCTTGAAGATGCCGGCATTAAACCTGAAGATATTGACTATATCAATGTTCACGGAACATCAACTCCTCTTGGAGATATTGCCGAAACCAAAGCCATCTTACAGCTTTTTGGAGAGCATGCATACAAATTAAATATCAGTGCTACCAAATCAATGACCGGCCATTTGCTTGGTGCAGCAGGTGCTATTGAAGCAATAGCCTCCATTATGGCAATTCAAAATAATATTGTTCCTCCGACAATCAATCACTTTACTGACGATCCTGAACTTGACAATAAGCTCAACTTTACTTTTCACAAGCCTCAGGAAAGAATTGTCAATACGGCGATAAGCAACACATTTGGTTTTGGAGGCCACAACGCTTCTGTCATTTTTAAGAAATTCGTTGGATAAAAACCCCGTTTGACTTGAATCTGTTAACTCCTATCACGGGATTACTTTCTAAGGACAAAAAACTCATTAATTTTATAAAGAATGTTTTCGGGTATTACCCCGGAAACATTACTCTTTATAAGCTTGCCCTATGCCATAAGTCAGCTTCAACAGAAGAAATAAAAGGCATCAGGATCAACAACGAGCGACTTGAATATCTTGGTGACGCCATCCTGAGCGCTATAGTTGCAGATTTTCTTTTTAAAAAATTCCCCGGCAGAGACGAAGGTTTCCTGACTGAAATGCGTTCACGAATCGTGAGCAGGGACAACCTCAACAAGCTCTCTGAAAAATTAGGCATCCATAAAGTTGTCAAGGCTTCCGCAAATAATATGTACCGTTCTATCAATGGTGATGCATTTGAAGCTTTGGTTGGCGCTATTTTTCTTGATAAAGGATTCAATTATACCAAAAAGGTAATGGTCAACCGTATCATCAAATATCATGTTGATGTTGCCGAACTGGAACAAAAAGGCCAGAACCATAAAAGCAGGCTCATTGAACTGGTGCAAAAAGAAAAAAAGCTAATAGAATTTGTAGTTGTCGAAGAAGTCGGAACAGGCTTTAACAAACAATACATTGTTGAAGTAATGATAGACAATGTCCCAATGGGCACCGGGCGTGACTTTTCCATTAAAAAAGCCGAACAACACGCTGCTGAAAAAGCATTGGCGAAATTGGGAGAGGTATAATTCCCCCCTGATAATGTTTATTTCATTTTTATAATATCCGTTGTTTTACTGAGAAAATGACCATTAACCTTTCAAATTTCCATTTAACATTTATAGCTCATAATTTCCCTACCTTTGCACCGTGAAAGTGGAGGATATCCTTGCCGCCTATAGGCAGGATAAAAGGACAGGGCAATTAAAAGACATAATCAGAAACCGTAGCAAAGCGCGGATAAGACTTAAAGGTCTTACAGGATCGAGTGGTGCAGTTGTGGGAGCGGCGGTTTTTGAAGGGAATCCTTTTGCCCACATGTTTATCCTTCCCGACAAAGAATCGGCTGCATATTTCCTGAACGATCTGGAGAATATTTTTGAAGAACAAAACCTTCCGTCGGAGAAAAAACGGATTATTTTTTATCCCACTTCTTATAGAAAAGCATACGAGATTGAAAAGACTGATAATGTCAATGTGCTGTTGCGCACAGATGTTCTCAACCGTTTGTCAGGCGGTCGCCGAAAGATGATCGTGGTCACTTATCCTGAAGCATTATCCGAAAAAGTTGTCACACATTCATATCTTGTAAAGAATACTTTCAAGCTTAAAACCGGTGAGAAGGTAAGCCTTGATTTTATCATGGAGTTTCTTTCTGAATATGGTTTTGAAAGGGTTGATTTTGTTGTGGAACCCGGTCAGTTCACATTACGTGGAGGCATTGTTGATGTATATTCTTTTTCAAATGATTTTCCTTACAGGATAGAATTTTCAGGCAATGTAGTGGAATCTTTGCGAACCTTCGATCCACAGACACAACTTTCGGTGAGTAAACTGAATCATATCAGCCTGCTTCCTGATGTGCAGGACAGGTCAATTCTTGAAAAACATGAATGTTTGCTTTCCTTACTGCCAGAAGATACCATCATCTGGATTGATGAAACAGCATTTACGCTGGAGAAGTTGGACAAAGAATTTAAAAAAGCTGAGATTGCTTTCAGCGAGCTAAGCACTGAGATCAGACATCTTGAACCTGCAGAACTTTTTATTAATGGAGAAGACTTGCTGAAACAATTGCTGGATTTTACAACAATAGAATTTGGCAGACATTCTCATTTCGAAGCTCAGGAACGGCTTGAATTTGCTATTGGTCCCCAACCCTTGTTCAATAAAAACTTTGACCTGCTCATCAAAAATCTGCAGGAAAACAGTGCGGCAGGAATTAAGAATTTCATTCTTGCTGAAAGTTCAAAACAAGTGGAGCGCATCTATACCATTTTTGAAGACATTCAGAAAAACCACGAGATCACGGGAACCATAGAATTCACGCCCGTTCTGTTTGCACTTCACGAAGGTTTTATTGATAAGGATCTGCGAATAGCAGTCTATACCGACCATCAGATTTTTGACCGTTATCACCGTTTCCGCCTGAAAGAACAATTTGCCAGTAAGGAAAAGATAACCATGAAGGAGTTGTACGACCTGAAGCAGGGAGATTACATCACGCATATTGATCATGGTATTGGCAGATTCGACGGACTTGAAAAGATAGAGGTAAACGGAAAGGAACAGGAAACAATACGCATTATCTATAAGAACAACGACCTGCTTTATATCAGTATCCACAGTCTCCACAGGATTTCAAAATATGTAGGTAAAGACGGGGCGGAACCTACGTTGAACCGCCTTGGATCAAATGCATGGAATGTTCTTAAGAAAAAAGCAAAACAACAGGTTAAGGATATTGCAAAAGACCTGATAAAATTATATGCCAAACGCCGCGCCGAAGAAGGTTTTGCCTTTACTCCTGACACATATCTTCAGACAGAACTTGAAGCCTCGTTTATTTACGAAGATACCCCCGACCAGGTTAAAAGCACGGCTGACGTTAAAAAAGATATGGAAGCTGAATGTCCGATGGACAGGTTGATTTGCGGGGATGTGGGTTTTGGGAAAACCGAGATTGCCATACGTGCAGCATTTAAAGCTGTTTCCGACAGTAAACAGGTGGCAGTTTTGGTACCTACAACCATTCTTGCTTTGCAGCATTACAAGACTTTTAGTGAACGACTGAAAGAATTTCCATGTACTATAGATTATATCAACCGCTTCAGGTCAACAAAATCAGTAAAGAAAGCGCTTTCTGACTTAAGAGAGGGCAAGTTAGACATCCTCATAGGTACCCACCGCCTGATAGGCAAAGATGTACAGTTTAAGGATCTTGGTTTGCTAATCATTGATGAGGAACAGAAGTTTGGTGTAGGCGTGAAAGAAAAATTGAAGCATTTAAAAGTAAATGTTGACACATTGACAATGACTGCTACACCCATCCCGCGCACCTTGCAATTTTCACTGATGGGCGCCCGTGATCTTTCAATTATCAACACTCCTCCTCCCAATCGTTATCCAATCATTACCGAATTGCATGTTTTCAGGGAAGAGGTGATACGCGATGCGATCAGTTATGAAGTTTCACGCGGGGGACAGGTATTTTTTGTTCACAACAGAGTTCAAAACATTAAAGAAGTTGCAGGTACTATTCAACGCTTATGCCCTGATGTCCGCATAGGGATTGGACATGGTCAATTGGACGGACATCAATTGGAAAATATCATGCTCGATTTTATTGACGGCCAATATGACGTACTTGTGGCAACAACGATCATTGAATC
>CAISZK010000422.1 GCA_903889915.1 uncultured Bacteroidota bacterium | reverse complement strand
GTGCTGAGAATTTTGCAATTCTTCGCTCTATAATTGATACTGCAATCAAAAATAACCTAAATCCACTAGACGCACTTTCACAAATTAATGCAATCTCATTGAATGGGTGAATAGTTACAAATATTATACCCGGACACTAGTGATTTACTATAATAATTTCAGTCCTTCGGACTTTTGCATAACATCAGTAAATACGTAAAAAGTATAAAATAATTTTTCAAAAACATTATTCCATCAAAGTACGAATCCGGCAAATTCACATTGGTGTCAAATTTAAGTTAGGAAATTCGGGAGAAAAGTCACGGAGTGACGGTCCCGAAATTTCGTATGAGCGTCAAGCAAAGAATAGGGACAATAGTCACGTAGTGACGGTATATTGGTAGAAAAAAATAATCAGCCTCAACCAAAAGTCACGTAGTGACGATATAATCAACGTGATCAATTCGATGATGTTATATGGTTCATAATAATGTTGTACCTACGGCACTTTTGTTTTCTCCGTAATTTATTTTCTACCAATATGCCGTCCCGCCGGGACTTGATTTTTCTTCACTTTATTTTTCTACTTCTAAAAACCTATGCACTGTGTGTTTTTTCAACACTAAGAAAAAAGTAAAAATAGCATCTGGCTTTAGCCTCATAATTACAAAGAATGATGCTAAAGCAATAAGGCACTTAACTTTATTATTAGTCCGATAAATCAGACTGCAATGGATATTCTGAACTCAATTTGGGGAAGTTATTTTGAAAGTTTCACTAATACACAAACTAAATAAATTTTACTAAAATCATTGTCTTATGAACCAACTTAGAAATTTTATGATTGCCATTTTCCTGTTAGGAACAGTGAATTTAATGGCACAAGTACCCCAGGGAATGAATTACCAGGCAGTGGCAAGAAATTCAACTGGGGCTTTAATAGCTAATCATCTTGTAGGTCTCAGACTGACTATTCTTTCTGGTTCATCAACAGGAACGGTAGTCTATTCCGAGATCCAGTCAGCTACTACCAATCAATTTGGATTATTTACCATTTCACTGGGTACAGGAATTGTTACTACAGGAGTATTCAACACTATCAACTGGAGTACCGGACTATATTGGTTAAAAGTTGAGTTGGATGCTACCGGAGGAACAAACTACGTCGCAATGGGCACCAGCCAATTATTATCTGTTCCTTATGCTTTCTATGCCGCTTCATCAGGCACAAGCGGAATGACAGGAACCACAAATTATCTTGCTAAATTTACAGGTACTTCTCTTGATACATCCAGAATTTTTGATGATGGAACAAGGATTGGGATAGGCACTGCAAATCCAAATTCTATGGCATTCGTGAATATTACAGGTATGGGAACTTTTGGTAGTGCACCTTATTACGAGGCTACAGTGGCTGTCACCGGTGCAGCAAATGGAGCAAGCTCCAGTGGCATTTATGCTGAAGGCGGTTGGCGGGGATTATATGGACGCAATCCAGGCACTGCCGCTGGAGTTGAAGCTATAGGAGTATATGGAGAATGTGTGGGCAGCAACTATACTGGTGCTGGTTATGGGTTGAAAGGCAAAGCTACAGGTACAGGTCCTACCAATTATGGTGTGTTTGGTGATGCATCCGGAGCTACCGGAACTAATTATGGTGTTTACTGCAGCGGCAATGGCTCATATACCGGTACATGGACACAAGTCTCTGATAAAAAATTCAAAAAAGAGGTTACTGATTTAACAACTGATGCATTAGATGACCTTATTAAACTTCGTCCTGTTTCTTACCTGATGAACACTGATGAATTTCCCGAAATGAATTTTGCCAATGGAAAACAAATGGGTTTCATAGCACAGGAAATGCAGGAAGTGTTCCCAAGTCTTGTTGAAAAAGGTGTTCATCCTGGCGCTACTAAAGAAGATGCAAGTATCGAATATCTTGGTGTGAATTATATCGGGCTTATCCCCGTGCTGGTAAAAGGCATGCAGGAACAACAAACGATAATCGAAACTCAGAAAACTGAATTAAAAACACAAAACGCAAAAATAGAAGATCTGCAAAAGCAAATTGATGATTTAAAAAAGCTGATCGCCAAGTAAGAATCACTTCAGTTAAATATATAGGAAAGGGAAAAATCACATGATTTTTCCCTTTTTTCATTTCTGCTGCATTTAATGCATCGGATTTTTTTTTCCGTCGTCAGGGATTTGCAATCCATGACGTCTTACTATATGGATTTGCAATCCATTACAACCAATCCAAGTATTTTATTGCATACACCCTTCGCGCCGGATATGCACTGCACCCTTCTCTATTTGACCACCTCATCCTTAATAGCCACAATTATAAATTCCACTTATTAAGCAAATTATTGACTTTGCAAGACAAAACTTTTACAGGTATAAACGTACTGATAAACAATAATGTCGTAATGTTTAACAATCATCATGCAATGATAAACAATACTCGTGTAATGTTGAACAGTCATCGTGTATTGTTCAACAATACACGTGCAATGTTGAACAATCATCTTGTAATGTTGAACAATCATCTTGTAATGTTGAACAATACACATGCAATGTTGATCAATCATCTTGTATTGTTGAACAATCATCGTGTAATGTTGAACATTACATGTGTACTGTTGATCAATGCGTCTTGCATCGTGTATTTTCCGTTTTACACTGTCAACAATGCATATATACCTGCTGAATTTCTATTTGGTAAAGCGTCATTTCTATTTGTACATGTCTCATTTCCGAAGGTGATTGCAGCAGTTACGTTTGTATCGTTAAGCGATTGATATATACCTGACAACATTCCAAACGTCATTGTAGTAAAGATATTGCTACTGTTCAAGGGTATATGTATCATTTACAACAATACGTGTGGATTAGCAACAAATCTTCTGAACAGGAGAAGGCATAAAAAAAATGCCGCCCCGATCCCTAAGCTTTGGGATCAGGACGGCATTTTGAAAGAGTTCAAACCGGCTATTGTTTTGGATTGATTAATTAACGAATACGCTAATTACTGTGTCCCAATCCAGGGGACCATCTTTGGTGATTATTCTGTGACGGAAAAATACTTCAGTGCCTCTCTTCAGATTGCTGATAACCGTTTTGCCTTTTATAGTAGGGGCAAGAGGAGTGGTGTACCAGCTTGAAGGATCATTCGGAGTGAGCGACATACCCCACTCATGGAAACGGTAGCGCCCATTCACGCTTGATGAAAGTTCCACCGTACCGGAAACAAGATATTGCACTGAAAAACCCTTTCTGGCCCTGCCACCGACTTTCTTCACATGGAATAAAGCGCTCAGGCAAATGGCTTCAGAATCTGCAGGATTTGCATCACACACACTTTGAACGTAATCTCGTAAAGCATAATAGGCATTCACGGTGATCACTTTCTTAGCATTGCGCGCTGTTACAGCTCCCGCAGCCCTTGTCCTGGCATGGTTTTGAGCATCACGAAGGTCATCGTTTTTGCTCTTTACCGAAGCCAGATCAGGCGATGGTGAAGGGAACCAGGCGTTATCGGTCATCGCTTCAAGGGTAGCATAGACCTGGGTTATTAACTTGTCAACGCTACGTGGGCATTTAGCGACGACTAAAATGTGGTGTGTAACCACTGTTGGAATCATGGCAAGCAGGAATACGAAACCCACCGGTATTCCGGCTATCTGCCTTAACATTGTTTTCATACTATGATACACTTACCTATACAGTGTGAGGTTTTAAAAAAAAGATAGTTGTTTGTCGTTTGTTGTTACGGGATGCATAACTCGAAACCAGAAACTTTGAACTCGAAACTGATTAAAGAAAGCCGGTTTGAACCCCGTAGGATAAAATCCAACGGGGTGAACCATTCTTTATTTACTTCACCGTTTGAGAAAAGCAATTCTCAGAATAATTAACGTTAATTTTGTTAAAAATTTATAAGTGATTTGTTTTGAGGAAGAAAATAATGTTGAAATTTGAAGGAAATGATGAGAGATATTGTTCAGTGTGGCTAAAACCCTATGGCCTCTTTACTTTATAAAGGACAGTTGAAATTGACTGTATCAGATAAAATGAATTCCCAACAAATGTAACTAATGAATCAATTGTAGTTGCTTTTAAGAAATTGATAAGAATTTTTTATTTGGCTAAAGCCCTATGACCTCTTTACTTAATTACGGTCAGTTGAAATTAACTGTAATAGATAAAATGAATTCCCAACAAATGTAACTAATGAATCAATTGTAGTTGCTATTAAGAAAATGATAATAATCCTGTAATGGTGGCTAAAGCCCTTATTCTCTTTTATTTTTTTTACGGAAAACATTTGTAATTGACATAATTTCATTATTTTTGTATCACCAAAAAATTAAACCTTAAACACTAAAACTATGAAGAAAACTCAAAACTTTCTCAGAGTAGCATTGGTGCTTACCTCCTTTGCCTTCGCTATCTCTACAACATTTGCACAAGTTCCGCAGGCTTTGAATTACCAGGCTGTAGCCAGAAATACCAGCGGTAACCTGATCACAAATCAATTGGTCGGGTTGAGGCTTTCCATTCTTGCTGGCTCCTCAACCGGAACGGTTTCTTATGAAGAAACACAAACTGCAACAACAAACCAGTTCGGTTTGTTTACTATTGCCATTGGAACAGGAACTCCTGTTACAGGCACATTCAGCAGTATCAACTGGAGTACCGGGCAATATTGGTTGAAAGTTGAACTTGATGCAACAGGCGGAACAAACTATGTGGCAATGGGAACTGCACAATTGCTATCTGTTCCTTATGCATTATATGCCGCTTCGAGTGGAACAGCAGGTGCCACAGGACCTACAGGAGCTAATGGAGCCACAGGTATCGCAGGTGCTACAGGTCCAACCGGACCAACCGGTACAGCAGGAACAAATGGAAGTGCGGGTGCAACAGGTGCAACTGGACCAACAGGCGCAAATGGTGTGACTGGCGCAACCGGTAACACCGGAGTAACAGGCCCAACAGGAACTGGAACTACAGGTGCAACCGGACCTACTGGTGCAAACGGTCCGACAGGAACTGGCATGGGTCCCACAGGTCCCACTGGTCCTGCAGGAATAGCAGGAGCAACCGGAACATCAGGCCCGGCTGGTGTAACCGGCCCTACCGGAGTTACTGGTGCTAATGGCGCCACCGGTGCAACAGGAGTTGGAACTACTGGTGCAACAGGCCCTACAGGATTAACTGGTTCTGCCGGTGCCACTGGCCCCACTGGTGCTGCGGGTGCAAATGGAAGCAATGGCAGTGTGGGGGCTACAGGACCTACTGGTACAGCTGGTTCTGTCGGTGCAACAGGTCCTACAGGCCCCGGCTCAGTGAGCGGAACCATTAACTATGTTTCAAAATTCACTTCTGCAACAGCTCTGGGCAATTCACAAATATTCGATAACGGAACCCGGGTTGGTATTGGAACACCAAGTCCGACTGCCCGTCTTCATGTCGCAGATAGTAGTGTAGTCTTCACTGCAACAGGTGATATTCCTGTAACTCCCGGTGCAGTGCCGGTAAGTGGGGCTGGAAGAAGAATGATGTGGTATCCATCAAAAGGTGCCTTCAGAGCAGGTTATGTTGACGACAACCAATGGAACAAAGATAGTATTGGCAATTATTCTTTTGCCGCAGGTTATAATGTTAAAGCTCAGGGAATCTATTCAGTTGCCATTGGAGCGTTTAATTCTGCCAGAGGTATTGATGGAGCAACAGCATTAGGATTGGGAACATCCGCTAACGGAAATTTTGGTTCAACAGCTATTGGGTACCAAACGGTAGCCTCCGGACCTTTGGGAGTTACAGCTATGGGTGATCAGACTACAGCCAGAGGATCTTATGGCACTACTGCTATGGGCTATGGTTCAATAGCTACCGGTAATTTTGGATCAACAGCCATGGGATATTCGAATCTTGCTATCGGCGAAGAAGGAGCAATGGCATTAGGTGCAGCCACTATTGCCAGCGGCGGTCTTGGTGCAACATCCACTGGATATTATACAAATGCCAGAGGCAACAGTTCACTCTCAGCGAATTCCTACACTACAGCAAATTCTTTTACTGAAACAGTATTTGGTCAGTACAACGATACGGCTACATCCCAAAATATTTCTTCCTGGATTAACACCGACCGTTTATTTGAAATTGGTAATGGAACAGCCAACAGCGTAAGAAGCAATGCTCTTACTGTAATTAAAAATGGCAACATAGGTATTGGTACAACTGCTCCACAGGCCAAAGTGGACATTGTTTATAACAGCAATCCTTCAAGTCCGCAACTGCGCTTATATGAAAACGAAAACGATTATGCAAGGCTAACCTTTGCGGACAACCAGTCATCAACTTTCTTTTCTGTGGCTGCCTATATAAATGGTACAAATGATCGCAACTCCAAACTTAACCTTTATCACTCTCTTTATGGTGATATACTTTCCCTGAATGGTCGTGGCAATTTAATGGCTGGAACAAGCTCTGATGTTCATCCAACATTTAGTATTAATCATGAAGCTAAACTTTCAGTTTCATCGCATACAGCCACGGCGGGATATTTTGAAAGTGATACTACGTATTTTAACTATATGGACCTTTCACCAGTAATTGTGGGTAGGTATATTGGTGCCAGATCCACTTATTCTGCAGCAGTTTTCGGTGATGCTTTACCTGACAAAACCAATAATGGTGGTAACGGATTCGGAGGGGCATTTTATGGAGGTTCAATAGGCGTATATGGCGATTGTGAAGCAGGAAATGAAACAAGTGCAAAGTATGGAGGTATGTTTCAGGTAAACACTACAGCAACCGCAGGTAATGTTTGTGGTATATATTCTGCTGCAAATGCAAGTACAGGGATTGCTTATGGCGTTTATGGTACCGTTTCATCCGGAACTTCACATTACGGAGTTTATTGTAGCGGAAATGGTGGTTATACAGGAACCTGGACAATGGTTTCTGATAAAAAGTTCAAAGAAAACATCAAACCTTATACAGGCGCATTGGATAAAATTAAACAGGTGGAAACTTATACCTATACCTTCAAAAAGGATGGCGAAGCTGCCATGATGAACCTTTCGGATGGTCCTCAAATTGGCTTTATCTCGCAGCAGCTTGATACCATTTTCCCGAACCTTGTAAGAAACGACGTGAATGCTATACGTGACAAAGACCATAAAGGCAAAGACACATATATCAATTACAAAGGTGTTAACTATACAGGTATGATCCCTGTGCTTACTCAGGCTATCAAAGAGCAACAGGCCATTATTGAAAAACAAGCCGGCACCATCGAAAGCTTGAAAACAGATAATGATGCCCAAAAGAAAATCAACGAAGAGTTGAAAGCCAGGCTTGATAAACTGGAAAACCTGCTTACAAAATAGCAGAACTTTAGATTTTGATTGGTTGAAAGGGAAAAGAACATGTGTCTTTTCCCTTTCTTTTTCTCCATTATTCTATTTTCATAGGAAGGTAATTTTAACAATTATGTTTTGTGTTATTTTAATTAATCATTCCAGGGAGTTTCGGAATATTTTTTAAACATTTCATAAAACAATCATTTTCAGCCATTATTCGACGTTAACAAAGAATAACATACATTTCCTTCAATTAGTGTTTACTTTTGTATCCTATAATATTTGTAGGATAACTTAAAAGTCAACAATGAAAAAACTTTACGCAATTATGCTTTTAATCGGGTTATTCCCGTTTATTGCAGCAGCACAAACCCTCTCTCCAACAGTGGTGGCATCGTCGGGAGGGTTTGCATCAGCATCCAATGGTTCGCTGTCATATACTGTCGGCGAAATGACAATGGTTCAAACGTTCGCCTCGGCGAATAACTTTCTTACGCAGGGTTTTCAGCAACCCGAAGATCTTTTTCTCAGTATTCCTGAAATATCAGTAACATCAGGAACGCTTACAATCTATCCAAACCCAACGTCAGGTACGTTCAGCCTTCAATATACAGGTGATGAAGATGCCGACAAGGTGGTTAGCATGTACAATTCGCTTGGGCAACTTGTAAAGCAGTTGACCATTCACCAAATTACAGGGGTAAACAAAATTGATTTCGATATCACCGGCTTTGCACAGGGAATCTACATTGTAGAGATGAAACTCCGAAACAACAGAGGTGATCTTGTCCCCGTTTACAACAAATTAAATCTTTTAAAATAACCAGTTTTAGTTCAGCATGTGCTTGAGATAAAGAACAGAGCTTTTTTAAGCTTCTCTTTTATTGATATTGCCATGAAATATAGTTTCACCAAAAAAACAATTAATAATTTAAAACAATTTCTTATGAAAAAAATGACAAACATTCTTAGGATCACAACAATCATGTTGGCCTTCACATTATATCTTTTCCCGGCTCTGGCACAGGTGCCGCAGTCAATGAATTACCAGGCAGTGGCTCGTAATTCATCAGGAAATTTACTGACAAATCAATTGGTAGGATTGAGGCTTTCAGTGTTGGCAGGCTCAGCAACCGGAACGGTTTCTTATGAAGAAACTCAAACAGCCACAACCAATCAATTTGGATTATTTACCATAGCAATAGGAACAGGAACACCCGTTACGGGAACGTTCAGCGCCATAAACTGGAGTACCGGACAATATTGGCTCAAAGTAGAACTTGATGCAACAGGCGGATCAAGTTATGTGTCTATCGGAACTGCACAGTTATTATCTGTTCCTTATGCGTTGTATGCTGCCAATGCAGGTACATCAGGAGTTACCGGAGCCACCGGCCCTACAGGAGCCGCAGGAGTTACCGGGCCGCAGGGTCTGGCAGGTGTAACCGGGCCTACAGGAGCAGCAGGATCCACCGGAGTACCCGGACCACAAGGAGTGGCTGGAGCTACAGGAGCCACTGGTGCAATCGGTGCAACCGGACCAACCGGAACCTATGCCGGCGGGGGTACGTTAAATTATATACCCCTTTGGACACCTGATGGCGCCACACTTGGTAATAGCAATTTATGGCAGAATGCAACTTCTGTTTTGAATAGCTCTCACGTCGTTTCTAATGTTGGAGCGCTTTCTATATTCCCCAATTCTGCATCTGATAAATGTGGCATTTATGCTTCGAATTATGGTGGAACTACCGCTGATGGCACCGATTGGACTTATAGCGGACATGGCGGAGCCGGTATGTTCAGTATATCTGAAACTACAGGTCAATATAAAGCAGGCTTGTTAGGTATTGCTAGTTCTGGTTCAATAAACATTGCCGGTGTTGTGGGTTCTAACGCTACAACCGCTGCTTTTGGAGCATTATCTTATAAAGATAATGGTTCAAATTGGTATGGCGCTTTCGGACAATATGATATTTATCATTCCGGCATATTAGGCGCCTCAACTTTTGGAGTGGAGGGTATTAACACAGGCGCTGGTATTGGTCATGCAGGTGTGTATGGTGTAAGCAATGCAACCTCCGCTGGAACTAATGGTGTCTATGGCCAAAATAATTCCACTACTCCTGGTACTGGAAACACCTCTACGGCTACATTGAATGGAGTGGTTGGTTTTACTTATAATGGATACCCTTTTCATTATGGTGTTTTTGGAACCCGTTATGATGACGGTTACGGACCTTCTGCCGGTGTGATGGGATCTGTAAATTATCAGTCAAGCTCGCAGCCCTGGGGAGCATTGGGCTACCAGGATGCATCTCTGAATGAATTTGCCGGATTCTTTAATGGCCCTGTTCTCGACAGTGGCCAGCTTCATTCAATTTACAATTGTACAAATATAACTTATAACACAGCAGGGGTTTTATTTGAAAACACTGGTGGTGGTTACGAAAGTGTTGTGTTAAGAAATATTTCATCAGGGACAGGGGTTGAATTTGCTGCTACTACTTCCGGTACTTTAAACCTGGGTAGTGCTGGTTCATGGGGTAGCTATACCGCAATAAATGCTTCAGCATTTAATGTAACCAGCGACATCACGTTCAAGAAAGATGTAGAATACCTGACCAATGATGATTTCAAAAACTGCCTTAGCCAGATCAGGGATATTCAATCAATTCGTTTCCGCTACCTATCGGAAAGTGCAACCGAAGGTGATCCCACAAAAGCATACAGGCAATACCAACATATAGGTGTTTCAGCACAAACGCTGCCCAATGAAGTTACTGTAAAAATGGACAATGATCCTACCGGATATACCAAAGGCGAACACCTTGGCCTTTCACTTGCCGATATGAGTGGACTTATGCTTGCCGGCATCAAAGCTTTGGATGTAAAACAACAAAGCACCGACGATATTGTGAAAGCACAGCAGCTAAAAATTGACCAGCTTGAAAAGGAGATCAATGATCTCAAGGCTTTGTTGATTGCAAAATAAATTCAGGTTCATTTATGAACACATAAAAAGGAAGTTACCTAAAGTGACTTCCTTTTTTATTGCCTTCTGAATTTTTTGTTCAAATAAGTTTCTCTTATTACAAATTTATTATTTTTGTAACCCGAAATATATTACAACTAAATTCTGAACTATGAAAAAACTTACAAACTTTCTCAAAGTCGCCATGGTGATTCTGCCTTTCACCTTTGCTTCCATTTCTGCAATGGCTCAAGTGCCGCAATCGTTAAATTATCAGGCTGTGGCCCGCGATGCCTCGGGTCTTTTAATAGCAAATCATGCAGTAGGTCTGAAGATCATAATTCATCAATCTTCTGCATCAGGAACAACAGTTTATTCTGAAACATTTTCTCCGACAACCAACCAGTTTGGTTTATTCACTGTAGCTATAGGCACAGGAACTCCGGTTACAGGTACTTTCAATAGTATTGTATGGAGCAGCGGCAACTATTGGATGCAGGTGCAACTGGATGCAACAGGAGGAACTACCTATGTTGACATGGGTACAACCCAATTGCTTTCGGTTCCTTATGCTCTTTATGCCGCTTCAAGCGGAACAGGTGGAGCAACCGGAGCCACAGGCGTTGTTGGAGCGACTGGTGCAACAGGACCATCCGGACCTGATGGCGCTACGGGTGCGACAGGCCCTGTGGGATGCGGAAACAGCAATTATGTGGTGAAATCAACCGGCACCTCAGCCACCTGTAGCCAGATATATGATAATGGAACTTCAGTAGGGATAAATACACCTACTCCTGATGCGTCTGCTTCACTTGATGTGTCAGGCAATTCACAGGGATTATTACTCCCGAGGTTGACCACTGTTCAACGTAATGCAATAGCTTCGCCGGCAACAGGCTTGATGATTTTTAATATCACTACCAATTGCCTTGAATATTATGTTGGAAATTGGCAATCTATTTCATGCGGATGCTCAACTCCTCCTTCCACACCGGGTGCAATTTCTGGCCCCGACACTGTTTGTATAAATCAGACGTCAGTCAATTATTCAATTGCTGCAGTTCCCGGCGCTTTATTTTATTACTGGACTGTTCCATCCGGAGCAACAATAACAGGTGGACAAGGATCAACTTCTATCACTGTTGATTTTGGAATTGATTCAGATAATATCCACGTTATTGCCAGCAATTCATGTGGTTTCAGTTCCCAGTCAAGTCTTTTTGTGGTGGTAGCAACTCCTGCACCTGGCTCAAGAGTCTTCGGTTTTTCAGGGACTTCACAAACATGGACAGTGCCATGTGGTATTACAACTATTCATGTTGATATAAATGGTGCACGTGGGGGTGGAGTGAACGATGGGCTTTATCTTAGCAACGGAGGTAATGGTGGTCGTGTACAGGCTACATTGGCAGTTACTGCCGGACATGTGCTAAAAATTACTATAGGAGGGGAAGGAGATCAAACAGGAGCCGGTGGTTATGGTGGCGGTGGCACAGATGTGGCATATACCACTATGTGGCGAGGAGCAGGAGGCGGTGGTGCATCCAATATCCTGGACTCTACAACTAATACCATCCTGGTTTATGCAGGTGGCGGCGGCGGTGGTGGATGTATGACACCAGGTCTTGATAATGGAGGTAATGGCGGTGGACTTATCGGTGGTGATGGTGAATCTAATGGATGTGGTACAGGAGGACACGGCGGGACCCAGACAGCAGGTGGCTTAGGAGCTAATTGTAGCGGTCAGTATGGCGTTAATGGTTCAGCAGGACAAGGTGGAAGCAGTGAACCAAATTATGGCTCAGGTGGTGGTGGCGGCGGCTATTATGGCGGTGGCGGTGGTGCTTTCGGCGGTGGTGGCGGTGGCGGTTCATCTTACACCAACCCTGCTTATGCAACTTCTGTCACTCATACCCAGGGATTCAGCACCGGCAATGGGCAGGTTATTATTACCTGGTAAATTATTTTTAATTGGAGTTGTGAAAATTCAAATAAAAGGTTATTCATCTGAATAAAAAAAGGAGAGGTTGTTAATCCTCTCCTTTTTAATTTTCCATTCAACTATTTGTTGACAGGCTCAAACAGCCAGTTGAAACTACAACTTAATTATTTTCTTCATTACAACTTGTCCGTCAAATGTTGTCAGCCTGATGAAATACAACCCACTTTGTAAATTGCTTATGTCAGCATGATTATTCGTAAAAGTGATTTGTTGCTCTTTTCCCGAAGGGTCAAAAATTTGAAATTCTTTAATTTTTATTTTAGCATTTGAAGGAATAATATTTATTTCGTCATTGGCAGGATTTGGACAGACACTAATTAACCCAGCAGCATCAGCAACCTGTTCATTAATACCGGTAGTGACTGTGGAATAATATGCCAGAACCTGAACAAGATTATAGATATTGTTATCGGGATCCGGAAAAAAGTTCATAAAAGTTCCAAGGTCATGAAAAACAATAAATATATTGCCAGCGTCACCAGGAAGCCACTCAGTTCCCGACCAGGTGTTTCCATTGGCTGTTATCAATCCTGGTTGATAAATATATTCAGCATTCCATCCATTAACACAATTTCCTGAACCGCATTGAAATTGGTATATGCTTGAGAGTAAATTGTTGTCGGAATTGTATGTGCAGGCTTCATTAAGTGATTCTGTCCACGTAATATTGTCATAGCTTTCCCAATCAATATAAGTTAACTCATTACCATTTGCATCATACGTAAAATCATAACGTGACCAATTCAACCATATACTATTACCAGAATCCCATGATTGCTGTATCCATGAAAGCATATTATCGTTTCCATCATAAGTATAAGTATATAGCCCCCTCCATCCCCAGTTAGCGCCATCCCAATTTTGGTTCATAAGTTCCGTCAACTCGTTATTATCAATGTCATAAGTATGTATATCTTCCGAACTATTTGACCAGGCTGTACCATCCCAGTTTTGTTCAAGTTTGTAAAGTAACTTTCCATTCGCATTGTAGGTGCAGCTATCATAGATACTATTTACCCAACTTGTGCCATCCCATCCTTTTTCAATAAATACCAATTGGTTTCCAATTCCATCATAAGCGCAAGTGTCAAAAGTGCTGTTAATCCATGCAACTGAGGTAGAATCCCAAAGTTGCATACGCTCTGTTAACTTATTACCGTTTACGTTGTAAGTATAATCAGATTGTGCATCATTCACCCATGAACTATTTATCCAAACCTGCCTGACTATATGCATCAAATTGCTACTCGTGTTAAATGTGCGGTTAAGTACATGATCATTTTTCCAGGCATTATTCTGCCACAACTGACCAGTTTCCGTAAGGTTATTTCCATTTGCATCAAATGTTTTCACTATACGCTTTGCATTGGTCCATTTATTTATTACCCATTGCTGTTGAAGCCATATAAGCTGATTGCCATTTGCATCATAAGTATAAATTATTTTTTGACTCCCAAAATTAATGGAATACTTGAACAAAGAGTCCAAGACATCATTGACATTTTCCGGACTCTTTTTATGAGTCTTTGACTGAACACCAACCTGCCCCGGATAAATGGTAAAATGATTGGTGTCGTTCTGCATACTCTTTAATTTAGTTGCAGCGAATTTTGGTTTTTCTAAATTCCTTTTCACTTGCTGTGAAATTGAAGACCCTGCAATACCCAGACAAATAAATGTCATGATTGCAATTCTAATTGTAATTTTTTTCATTGTCATAATAAATTGGTTTTTAGTTAAAATTAAATTGAGTTTTTATTTGTTTTTTAGTGTTGTAATGAGTTTTGTGTTCATTTGAAGGCTGAACAAATTTCTGTTTGTGATTTAATTTAAAAGTTTCTTTTCCACAAAATACATGTCAATTTCGCCTTTGTTCTTTGCCATCACTTTGCCGCGGTATTCACATAAAAAGAGGTCTTTTACTATATCATGAGTTGCACCGGAGATATTAACTCTCCCCACTTCACCGCTGCTTTCCATTCTT
>CAISZK010000421.1 GCA_903889915.1 uncultured Bacteroidota bacterium | reverse complement strand
GGTCAATTTGCTCCGGAAACGGGGTGGTCAGTTTGGTCCGGAAAACACCTAAAATGTGACCTGTTCAGAGGTGGTCAATTTGCTCCGGAATCAGGTGGTCAATTTGACCGGATTCTCCACGAAGACAGCACAAAAATCAACCTCATGGTGAAAGACCAAATAGACTTTTTGGGCAAACCTATTCAAAAATTGATTTTAGAAGCTTTATCTGACACCATCAACAACCCCGATGCATGGGTACACTTTAACTGGCCACGCCCGAATAATATTTTTCCTGTCTGGAAAACAGCATGTCATCGGAAAGTTATGCTAAAAGATGGTTCTGAAGGCTTTATTGGCGCGGGTATGTATGGGTATATTTCTGAAAAGGAATTTATTAAAATTTCTGTCAAAAAAGCATGCAGTTTGATGGCCTTGAAAGGAGATTCATCGCTTGAATACATACAATCGCCCCAATCGCCTTTCGTGTTCTTCGATTGTTTCATTTTTGTTTATGACTTTAATGGAAACTCTATCATAGACCCGAGCTATAAAAAAGACTCAAAGTCAAACCTGCTTTTATTCAAGGATGTAACAAACCATTTTCCTTTCAGGTCAATAGCCGAACAGTTGAAAACTAAAGAAGAAACATGGAATATGCTTCAGTTTACCTCGCCCGAATCAATGAATATCAGAAAAAAAGTGATCTATTGCCGTAAAACAAAGCTCAGAAACAAATATGTCATTGTTGGCTCTATGATAGATGCTCCCCAGGCAGCATGGTTTAAATAACTATTATTTTATGGAAAAGAACGAAATACTTTATTCGCAAAATCAGGTGCCTCCTGTTGGAAAACTGATATTTCTTAGTTTGCAGCAGGCCGTACTTATACTTACAACTTCCATTTTACCGGCAATATTTATTAAAGAGATTAGTGGCGATATTGGCTTAAGCATTTCATTTGTGAGCATTACGCTGATAGTATCAGGGATTGGTTCTATTTTGCAGGGTTTTAAGATTAAAGGCTTTGGCTCAGGTTATCTCTGTCCAAATGTGTGCGGCCCTTCCTATTTCAGTCTCTCACTCCAGGCCTTCTGGATGGGTGGATTTCCGTTGATGCGCGGTATGGTTATTTTTGCAGGTATTATAGAAATGGCGCTTGCCCCAATGGTAAAGTATCTGCGTAATTTATTTCCTCCTGTGGTTATTGGAATTGTGGTCGCCAACGTAGGCATCAGTATTATTCCCCATATTTTTGCGAATTTCTGCGGTTCACCATTTTCAAGCGATATCATGCTTTGGCAGGATGTTGCCACGGCTATTTTTACTTTAATGCTGATAACTTCTCTGAATATTTGGGGCAAAGGAAATTTCAAATTATTTTGCCTGCTTATTGGGATATCGGTCGGATGGTTGTTTTACCTTTTAATTATTCCTTCTGAAAACTTAAACTATATCGGCCTGCCTGGAATATCTTTATTTGCCATCCCAAAAATGCCTTTCAGGTTTTTTGAACTCCATTTTGACTGGAGCTTAATGTTCCCGTTTTTAATTATTTCGCTATGTGGCAGTTTAAAAACTTTCGGAAATCTGGCAGCTGCACAGAAAATAACAACTCCCGAAAAAACCGAGATGGATATGAAACCTATAGCCGGTGGCCTCTGGGCTGATGGTTTCACAACATCACTCTCCGGATTGCTGGGGGCTATGGCAGTTGACACATCGTCGGGAAACGTTGGATTGGCTGCTGCAACCAAGGCTGTAAGCCGATGGATCGGAATCGTAGCGGGCATTATGGTACTTATTGCTGGATTTTTTCCAAGGATATCACTGCTTATTTCTATCATTCCGCCGCCTGTTGTAGGGGCAGCTCTAACATTTGCGATTGTGTATATGGTAATAACCGGATTCCAGGAGATATTCTCCGTAAAACTGGATCAAAAAAAGATTGCCGTTGTGGGATTGTCTATGATCTTTAGCTTGTGTACACAATTCGTACCCGAGCTTTTTGCTTATCTTCCTAAATCATTGCAAATTATATTCAGCAACTCTTTAACATCATCCACGCTGCTGGCTATCCTGCTGTATCAGTTTTTTCATCTGGACAATACGTATACTTTGATTTTAAAAAAAATCAAACGTTAAAGCTCTTAAACTTAATTTTCCTCCATTCGCGCTCGTCTAATTTTCTGAAGATTTCGGGTAGAATTGGTTGTAGAAAAAAACTGCTTTTTACTATCCTCCTCATCTGTGCTGTTCCGGTATAAAAAGCATTTCTTCTAAAATATTTTGGCTGTTTCTGGAAAAACCGGTTTTGTCTTTTGCACCAATAAACCAATTATAAGCATATTTCTTTCGCATTTTGCACTTCTCACCTTGCATTTTGCATCTAACAAGTGTTATAGTGCGGTGATCAGCCTAATCCCTACCTCGAAACTGTCGGATTAATCATCGATACACCAATTCTTTCTCCTTCTTTGATTGAAGTTTCATAGCCCTTTAATGTATTTAGCAATAAATCTTCATCGATGCGAATTTTGTTTTTTTCAAATAGCAGCACTAACGTGGAACCCCCAAATTTGAAATACCCTTTCTCTTCCCCTTTTTTTACAAAATTCCCTGTATACGTCTGTACGATACTTCCTACCATGGTTGCACCTACTTCAGTCATTACAACATCTCCAAACAAGGGGTTTGACAGGAT
>CAISZK010000420.1 GCA_903889915.1 uncultured Bacteroidota bacterium | reverse complement strand
TGATTTAGAGTAAGCACCGAAAAAAGCTGTGCTTACTTTGAGAAAAGGGTGATGTTTCTGGTTGACGTGCTACATTGACTCTTTGGTCTTGCATAGTGGCATGACATTCCCTTCCGGAATCCTTGACAGGGCTTTCAGAATTTGGAACTTGTTTTTTGGAATTATTGTAACTTGTATCTTCTCCTGATCTTCGCCTCTTTCTTCATTTGTCGAACCTCTCGTTATTTAGACTACCTTTGCAAATTCTTTTAAAATGAAGAATTGTAAGAAATAATGGAAAAAAAAGAGATTAGAAATATTGCAATTATTGCCCATGTGGATCATGGAAAAACTACGCTGGTTGACAGGATCCTTCACCAGGTAAAATTATTCCGCGATAACCAGGAAGTGCGCGATCTTATACTTGATTCAAACGACCTTGAACGCGAAAGAGGAATTACTATTCTGGCTAAAAATGTTTCGGTAAGATATAAAGGAGTTAAAATAAATATCATTGACACCCCCGGCCACTCTGATTTTGGCGGTGAAGTGGAAAGAGTGATCAACATGGCCGACGGAGTGCTGCTGCTTGTTGATGCTTTTGAAGGACCAATGCCCCAAACACGCTTTGTGATAGACATTGCAATGGCGCTGGGATTAAAACCTATTGTTGTAATTAACAAAGTTGACAAACCAAACTGTACGCCCGACGAAGTACACGAAGCTGTTTTTGACCTTATCATGAGTCTTGATCCCACCGAAGAACAACTAAATTTCCCCGTGGTTTATGGTTCTTCAAAACAGGGCTGGATGTCGGACGACTGGCGTTATCCTACCAAAGATATAAGCATCCTTCTGGATAAGATCATTGAATACTTTAAACCGGCTGAGAAAAAACCGGGAACCTTACAACTACAGATCACCTCGCTGGATTATTCATCTTATGTTGGTCGTATTGCTGTGGGACGCATTTCAAGAGGCTCCATAAAAATGGGTCAGAATATTTCCATTATCAAAAGCGATGGGAGTATGGTGAAATCGCAGGTTAAGGAACTTTACCTTTTCGAAGGATTAGGAAAAGAAAAAGTGAAATACGAAGTTGAGGCAGGCGAAATATGTGCTGTTCTCTGCAACGAAAGTTTTGAAATTGGTGATACCATTGCCGATTATGAATTTCCCGAAGGACTTCCCGCCATTCATGTGGATGAGCCTACGATGAGCATGGTTTTTACAATTAATAATTCTCCTTTTGCAGGGAAAGAAGGCACATTTGTTACTTCACGTCATTTGCGCGAAAGACTTTACAAGGAAATAGAACGTAACCTTGCATTGCGTGTGGAAGAAACTGAAACCCCTGATAAATTTCTGGTTTTCGGAAGAGGTATCCTGCACTTGTCAATTTTGGTAGAAACTATGAGACGCGAAGGATTCGAATTTCAATTGGGACAACCCCAGGTGCTCGAAAAAATTATTGACGGTGTGAAACATGAACCGATAGAATCGCTGACTATCCATGTGCCCGAAGCATTTTCAGGCAAGGTGATTGAAATAGTTTCAAAACGTAAAGGAGAAATACTAAGTATTGAATCACGCAACGACCGTATCGCACTTAAATTTATTATTCCTGCAAGAGGTATTGTCGGCATGAGAAATAATATTCTGAATGCAACCGAAGGAGAAGCAGTGATCGCTCACCGTTTCAAAGGCTATGAACCATGGAAAGGAGATATCCCCGGACGTATCAATGGATCACTTATTGCCATGGATCAGGGAACGGCTATTGCTTATTCCATCGCAAAATTGCAGGACAGGGGTAAGTTTTTCATTGAACCAAATGACAATATTTATGCTGGTCAGATAGTAGGGGAGAGCACACGCGCTGATGATATTGTTGTCAATCTCATTAAAACCAAAAAACTTTCAAACATGCGTGCTTCAGGTTCGGATGATAAAATATTTATCACCCCTGCCATTAAGTTCTCTCTTGAAGAAGCTATGGAATATATCAAGACTGACGAACTTGTTGAAGTGACACCAAAATCAATCCGTCTGCGCAAGATCATCCTTGATGAATTGGTGAGAAAACGCGAGATGAAAAAGGTGGCAGTTGGCTAAAACAGTTTAAAGTTCAAGGTTCAAGGTTTAATGTCCGTTGGCCAATTAGAAGTTCAGTTTAACACTCAGAATTGGAAGCAGAAGCAGATCGTAATCATACTTTATGGATCTTGAATAAATGTTGTACTTTATCCCGATGATATTTTTCTGATTCGTTAGATTATCAATATCCAGTGATACTATCCATGAATATTTTTTCGCATTTCTTTTAAAAGTTGCGCCAACATCTATGTTATAAACATTGGGTGTAACAAGCGTATAATTTTCATTAGGATAATACACCACCTGCCCTGAAACATTGTTTACAGAATTTGTAGAATCGAGATTGATTCCCTGGTAATGCATACCTCCGCGGAATAAGAATCGGAAATTAACTCCAAATGTTTTGTTTTTCTTGCTGCCAAATGTCCATTCTTTTCCTGTAAGGGCGTTGAAAATATAATTTCCGTTGAAGGTCGTATTGTATGTTTTGCCATCGGCCGGAGTGTAACGTGAATCATAAAGTGATCCGGTCACCATGAAATAATAGGACTTTACAAAATATCTTTCAAAAGTCAGATCAAGCCCGACATTTCTTCCTGTTCCTTTATTTTCGAGAGGAATGGTAACAAATCCATAACGCAGGTTTAATACTGAAAATTGATTATTGTCTGTTCCTGCTTCAGGTAAGCCAACAGGGACATTAAATAAATGCTGATAATATGCTTCAACTTTTAAATGGACATCATCTGAAAAGGAATAGTCATAACCGATCACAGTATGAAGAGATCTTGATAAACTCAGGCTTTTGTTTGGTTGATCAGCGTTGTTATTTTTGGGTATATTCGTCAGATAAATTGAAAGGGGTTCTACCTTTGAATGCAAGCCAATACCTGCACTGATTGATTGTTTTTCGTCCATTTGCCATTCAACACCGGCGCGGGGTTCAATAGAATTATCATTGTTGAGAAACAAATGGAGGTAATGGAGACCGTAATTCATGGTTACTTTATCTGTAATACGGTACTTCCATTCAGCGAAAGCCTGTGCCATATATGTACTACCCTTTGTATTATTGAATACGGTATCAACTTGTTTTTGATCAAAATTGAAACCTGAAGAATTCAGATTATAGAATTCATCGCTGAGTATTATACCTGCCCTTATTGTATGGTTTGCATTATACTTATGGTTGAACTGAAATGATCCGCGTATGGTAGTATAACCTAAATCTTCATTGTAGATATTATGTTTAACAAAATGGTTGTCAATGGTGTCATTTTTCATATTGTTATCACTGCCCATAACTGCAATAACGCTTTTATAGGAAGTCTTTTTATTTTTTCCAAGATAAGTATTGGTTATCCCGGTTATCCAAACATTACCCTTGTCTAATTCGTAATACCTGTTGTTTTTATCCTGGTTAAGTATCAAAGTATCTTCTGTGGGTGATATTCCCGAACTGCTTGCACCAAGTATTCCAAATACAGTAGTGTGACCAAGTTTATTTGAAGGCAAACTTACGTTGAAAGTAAGATCTTTAAACGTTGGAATAATATTTTCATTTGAAACTTTGATACCTGCAGCACGGAGAATTCCGAAAGTTGAATACCTGAAATTAACAAGAAATGAAGATTCCCTTTTTTTATAAAGAGGTCCTTCCAGCGAAACTTCTGTTCCAACAACGCTGGCTGCAATTGAAGACTGAAAAAACTCATCGCTTCCTTTACGCAGATTGATATCAAACACACCTGAAAGGGCATCGCCATATTCAGCAGGCCAGGCGCTGGTAAAAAAGTCTGAATTTGAAATAACATTAGAACTGAGAATACTCACACCACCGCCTGTTCCACCTTCGTCTGCCTGGAAATGATTGGGGTTTGGAATTTCAATGCCTTCAACACGCCATAAAAGTCCCCGTGGTGAATTGCCACGCACCACAATTTCATTATCATCATTTGAAGTAGCAGCAACTCCTGCATAAGCCTGGGCCATGCGTGAAGGGTCCGTAATACCGCCGGCATATCTCTCCGCTTCGTCAATGCTGAACGACCTTGCACTGATCGTTGCCATCGAATTCAATGCTTTGTCTTTGTCTAACTTCGCAGTGATGGTAACTGTTTTCATTTTTTCAGTCCGTTCATCCATTTGAATATTAAGTGAAATATCCTGCTCGGATGTTACATTCACATTTGGCATCAGCAGATCGCTATATCCAACATAGGTAGCCTTGATGGTTTGTCTTCCCACGGGAACTTTTTCAATTTTGAAATAGCCCGATGAATCAGTCACAGCTCCATAGAAAGCGGTGGAATCAACTACTACAACAGCAGCGCCCCACAAAGGAGTCTTAGAATCTTTATCCGTTACTCTGCCCTTTACGGTTTGAAAAGCGTCTTCATCCTGGGAGAAACACAATAGTGATGGAAGTGTAAAAATAAAAAGGGCAACAAGAAATTTCATCATTAATAATGGGTTTATTATATAAGTATTAATTTTAACAAAAATAAATAAAAATTCTCTTGCAGGTTCAAAGAGATTTCAGATAGTCTTACATCAGCAGCAGTTTTGTTTATTGTTTTCCGGAACTTGTTCAAAAGCATATTCTTCGTGGAAGTACTAATTTTAAATTACATCCAGTTTTAATGAAAGTTTGAGCATTTCTGCTATTTTATTTAATTTTTTTGACCTGGTGACATGCAAAAATTGTTCCATTTATTGCCTTCATTTTGATCTATGTTTTTTGTTTATTTTGAACCAATAATTTTTTCCTCTTTCCAAAATCAAAATATTTACTACTTTTACCGTTTCATTTTTTACATGGCAGGACGCGAAGATAAATACGCTAAAAGAAGACTGAAAACTTCTTATCTCTCAACAATTGTCGGGGTTACACTTGTGCTTTATATGCTGGGTTTGCTCGGCTTGATTGTGCTGCATGCAAAGAAGCTTTCAGATTATGTAAAGGAAAACATTGGTTTTACAGTTTTCCTCAACGATGATGTGAAAGATGTTGATGTTATTCAGTTGCAGAAATCACTTGATGCACGTCAGTATGTAAAATCAACAGAGTATATCACCAAAGAGAAAGCAGCAGCCACCTATATCAAGGAAAGCGGAGAAGATTTTGTAACTTTTCTTGGATACAACCCTCTCCCTTCATCCCTGGAAGTGAGGTTTGGCGCTGACTTTGCCAACTCCGACAGTCTTAAAATCCTTGAAACGGAACTGCTCAAAAATAAAAGTGTGAAAGAAGTTTCTTATCAAAAGTCGCTGGTTTCGGCGGTCAATGAAAACCTGAGGAAAATAAGTTTGATCATTCTTGGTTTTAGCTGCCTGCTGTTGATCATTGCCATTGCACTTATCAACAATACCATCAGGCTTTCGGTTTATTCGAAACGTTTCCTTATCCGCACCATGCAGCTCATTGGAGCAACAGAGAATTTTATACGGAGACCTTTTATCTTGAAAGGTTTTGTACAGGGCATCATCGGCGCTATGGTGGCAATCATATTGCTTGTGTTTACGCTTTATTTTGCACAAAAAGAAGTTCCTGAACTGCGGGAATTGCAGGATGCAGCGCTATTTATTAAACTGTTTGTCTTTGTCACTTTGATGGGTGTCATCATTTCCTGGGCTTCTACTTATTTAGCGGTCAGAAAATATTTAAGGATCAAAACAGATTACCTCTATTATCATTAACAGAAAATTTTTTGGTTATGGCAGAAATTAAAAAACAAGTTGTGGAAAACAAAAAAATTGAAAAAGCCGAAATGGCTTTTGGAAAACAGAACTATATCCTCATGTTCGTTGGCATCGGCTTTTTATTGCTGGGTTATATATTGATGGTTGGCGGTGGTTCCAAAGACCCGAAAGTGTTCAGCGAGGATATCTTCAATTTCCAGAGGCTGACATTGGCTCCGATTTTATTGGTTATAGGCTTTGTTATTGAGATCTTCGCGATCATGAAAAAACCAAAAATATCGGAATAGGATGTCCTATCTGCAAGCGATCATTATGGCAATAGTTGAAGGGATAACAGAATTCCTTCCTATTTCTTCCACTGCACACATGGTTTATACGGCAACGGCAATGGGTATAGAAAAAGAACCATTTACCAAGTTGTTCAATGAATCCATTCAATTTGGTGCGATCATTTCCGTGATCATTTTATATTGGCGCAGGTTTTTCGATTTCAAAAAACTCAACCTCTATGTGAAGTTGGTTGTTGCTTTTATTCCTGCTGCAATTGTGGGTGTTCTCCTGAAAGAGCATATTGACAACATGCTCGAAAACACTTTATTTATGGCAATCATCACTTTGCTTGGTGGAGTGCTGCTTCTTTTTGTTGACAGGATGTTCAACAAAAACGAGATCGTTGATGTGGATAAAGTTTCTTATAAAAAATCATTCATTATTGGGGTGTTTCAGTTGCTGGCTATAGTATTGCCGGGCTTCAGCAGAAGTGCTGCCACCATTATTGGCGGCATGCAACAAAAACTGACCCGCAAGGCAGCAGCAGAATTTTCTTTTTTCCTTGCTATACCTACACTTGCCGGAGCTTTTGCAAAAAGCATTTGGGATACGTATAAACATACTCCCGGATTACTGACATCGCAGCACATCCATTTGCTGGCTCTTGGCAATCTCATCGCTTTTGTTGTTGCTATTGTTGCCATAAAAAGTTTCATTTCGTTTCTTACGAAGTATGGTTTTAAAGCATTCGGTTATTATCGTATTGTTCTTGGCGCGGTAATAATTTTACTTATTGCTTTCAGTATCCTTTAACGATAAACAGAAAATGCAGAGTTTCGATTTTCTTGCAGGGGAAGTGCTACTCATAGATAAGCCTTATGACTGGACTTCATTTGATGTTGTGAACAAAATAAAGACTTTGTTGAAGCATCAGCTGGGAATTAAAAAGATCAAGATGGGCCATGCAGGAACACTTGACCCGCTTGCTACCGGCTTGCTGATACTGTGCACAGGATGCTTCACAAAAAAAATTGATGAATACCAGGACCAGGAAAAAGAATACGCCGGTACATTTGTGCTGGGAGCAACAACGCCATCATTTGATATGGAAACTCCCATTGACAAATCATTCGACATTTCGAACATCACTGATGAAGAAATAATGGCTGCGGCTAAGACTTTTGTAGGGAACATAAAACAGATACCTCCGGTGTATTCTGCAAAAAAGATAGGCGGCGAGCGGGCTTATGAATTTGCAAGAAAAGGTATTGAAATCACCATGGTTGCAAAGGATGTCGTGATCAAAGAATTTGAAATTACAAAAATTCAACTTCCTGAAGTTACCTTCAGGGTGGTTTGTTCAAAAGGAACTTATATTCGTTCGCTTGTTAAGGATATTGGCGAAAAGCTGGGAAACGGCGCTTATCTGTCGCAGTTGCGCAGAACACGCATTGGAAGCTTCTGTGTTGAGCAGGCTTTGGACATTGAAAAAATAATTGACCTTATAACACAACAAAAAGAGAAAATTGTCGTTAATGCCGGTTGACAGCAGTCGTTGTAAATGAGGTTAATTTGGCCTTTTTTTAAAAAAATATGCCAAAATACTGGACTTCGCCTTTTCGATGTTGTATATTTGCAGCGTTTTAGATTAAGATATAATAGATTACTAAACAATTAAACAATGAAATTATCTGATTTCAGGTTCCATTTACCCCCGGAACTTATTGCATACCATCCATCAAAAAACCGTGAAGAGTGTAAACTGATGGTCTTAAACAGGAAAACACAGACAATAGAGCATAAAATTTTCAAAGATGTCTTGTCGTACTTTGGAAATGGTGATGTTATGGTACTGAATAATACCAGGGTTTTTCCGGCAAGATTGTATGGAACAAAAGAGAAAACCGGTGCCAAGATCGAAGTTTTCCTGCTGAGAGAATTGAATCATGAAGCCCGTCTTTGGGATGTTCTGGTTGATCCTGCAAGGAAAATAAGGATAGGCAACAAACTTTATTTTGGTGACGACGACACACTGGTTGCCGAAGTTATTGACAACACTACTTCAAGAGGTAGAACACTCCGTTTTTTGTTTGATGGTCCTTATCATGAGTTCAAAAAAACCATAGAGAGCCTTGGTGAAACACCACTTCCGAAACTGATCAAACGGCCGGTTGAAATAGAAGACAAGGATAGATATCAAACCATTTATGCCAAAGTTGAAGGAGCCGTAGCAGCGCCAACTGCAGGACTGCACTTCAGCAGAGAGCTGATGAAACGTTTGGAATTAAAAGGCGTTTCTTTTGCTGAAATTACACTGCATGTGGGACTGGGAACTTTCAGAAGCGTGGATGTGGAAGACCTTTCCAAACATAAAATGGATTCGGAACAGATGATCATTGAAGAGAAAGCTGTCAAGATTGTGAACAAAGCCAAAGAAGAAAAACATAAAGTGTGTGTGGTAGGAACCACAACTTCGAGGGCTGTTGAATCATCAGTAACCATCAGCGGAATGCTCAAGCCTTACAGTGGCTGGACAAATAAATTTTTGTTTCCTCCTTACGATTTTCATGTAGGCGATTCGATGATCACCAACTTCCATCTGCCGCAGTCAACCCTGATGATGCACATTGGTGCATTTGCCGGTTATGACTTGCTGATGAAAGCATACAAGGAAGCTGTAAATGAAAAGTACAAGTTCTTTTCATACGGTGATGCCATGCTGATCATATAAATGAAGAGCCTGCCTGTAACGGCGGGCTTTTTTAATATTTTTAGTGCTTGAAAAATCATGTTATCATAGTTGCAGGCGGCGCAGGTACGCGGATGAAATCTGACATCCCCAAGCAATTTATTTGCCTTGTAGAAACCCCAATACTTATGCGAACCATCAGTGTTTTCAAGGACTTTGACAAAGACCTGAATATAGTACTGGTTTTGCCCAAAGAGGAAATAATAACATGGCAAAAACTTTGTGAGGAATATTCCTTCACCGAAAATCTGACCATTGCTGAAGGAGGCGCCACACGGTTTTATTCAGTGAAAAATGGCCTCGATAAAATTCATGACAGTGAAGGATTGATCGCTGTTCATGATGCTGTGCGGCCTCTCATCACAAAAGATGTCATTGAAAGAATTTTTAACTGTGCCGAAAAAAACGGCGCTGCAATTCCGTGTGTCCATCCACACGATTCAATAAGGATCTTAAAAAATGATTCCACCGAACCATTGAACAGGGATCATATTTATTTTGTTCAAACCCCCCAGTGCTTTCAAGGCAGTTTGTTGAAGAAAGCATATCTCCAGCCTTACAGCGACAGCTTCACAGATGATGCAACAGTTGTTGAAAATCTGGGTGAAAAAATTTCCATCGTTGAAGGTAGCCGCGAAAATTTCAAGATCACCATGCCTGAGGATTTGATATTGGCGGAGGCTTTGTTAAAGATGAGGATTGAGAAATAATTGAGATGAAAGTATCCTCTATTCCAGGTCCGACTTTAAGTCGGACCTGGAATAGCATAAACCTACTCAATTTTCAATATTGTTTTAACCTCATCCCCCGTCCCCTTCTCCTAAAGGCGAAGGGGTGACTGTCGTCGCAAACTTCCTGCTTGTTTTGAAAAAATGATGCATGTGTTTTTTGCCACTCTTTCTATGAAATGCGGAGGCTCCCTCGCCTTTAGGAGAGGGCGGGGGGTGAGGTAAAAAGAGATTTTTTTACAAAACGCTGTCAGGTTGAAAAAACGCTGACAGGTTTTCATCAATCCCGAAAGGGATTACATGTTTATAGAAAATGTTTTAAAACGGAATGTGATACTCCTGTGGAGTTGTATGTCTCGCTGTGAAGCATTTTCTAAAAACATGTGAATTCTTGGGATTCATTACACTGAAAAACAATGATGCTAAAGCGCAGCGGCGGCGAATTTTTCTTTCAGTCTGCAAAAGCAAGACTGCAATAGAGGTCAGTGCAGCATTTATTGCAGTTCATTTTAATGAACTGAAAAAAGTGCAATAGGCAATTGACTTTAGTCGCATTTTGAAAGAGATTTTTTTGAATAACCTCAAAACCTCTGCGTGCCACAACAAAAGGCAGAAAGAACCTGACTGGTGAAAAACCCGATATCGAGATTTGGCAACACAATTGTCTGGTGCTTCCAAATGACACTTACGGTGAGTGGACTGATTGGTTTTCAGGCAGAACCGGTAAGTAAATTTGGAATAATCCATGATTTCGGAAGATTGCTCAATATCTTCATTGCGTATGCGCATACCTTCGTTGAGTATGCGCATATCTTTTTTGCGTATAAGCATACCTTCCGAAGATTGCTTAATACCTTTTGAAGGTATTAGCATATCTTCCTTGCGTATGCGCATATCTTCCGAAGGTTGCTTAATACCTTTTGAACGTATGCGCCTAACTTTTTGCGTATGCGCATATCTTCCGAAGGTTGCTTAATACCTTTTGAAGGTATTAGCATATCTTCCTTGCCTATGTGCATACCTTCCGAAATCATGAGCATACCTTCTGAACCTATGTTACTATCTTCTTCCCCCATTTAAATATCATCAAGTTACAAGCATCAAACTACAGTCCCTTTACGATTGAATTCCAAACAGGGGCTGTTGTTTTTGAAAATTGTGCCAGTAAAAGACAATCCTTGCTAAGTTCCCTCCTGTCCTTTGAGCAAAAATTGATGTGCAATGCGACACTTTGATTACACCAGGATTTGTAATATAAAAGACAATGGCAAGCCACGTTTGTATGCGTCTCCTTCGTTCGGGCGCATCTCCTGCAGTGTTCGTAAATTCAAAATACTATGATGTCACACATCAGGAAAAATGTGCCAACAATGAAACCCAGCCCAAATGAAGCACCCCTGTGAATTTGGAATTTGGAATTTGAGACTTGGAATTTGGAGTTTTCTCCCAACCCCTACTTGCAATATTTCTCCATTTCTTTTCCCGCCTCCAAATTTCCCAGTCCAGCTGCTTTGCTCCAGTCGTTGCATGCGCCTGTGTAGTCCTTGAGGTTGTATTTGGATGTGCCTCTTCCCAGTAAAGCTTCGGGATAATCAGCATTAAGCGCTATTGCCTTGTCAAAATCTTCAAGCGCCTCTTTATCTTTTTTGAGGTCGTTGGCTTTGATGATCGCACGGTTGTTATAGGCTTTAAAATGGCCAGGATTCAGTGCAATGGCGCTGTCGTAGGCTATAAGCGCTCCTTCAATATCTCCATTTCTGTATTTGGAATTGCCGCTGTTGAAGAATTGTTTTGCACGGGTTTCCTTGCTGCCGTCGGGAATGGATTTCGCTGCATCAACTCCTGCGCCGGATTTCAGATCCTGCATGGAAGAAATTGCATACTGGTTCTTTTTATCAGACAACATGATCTTTTGCAGACAGGCTTGTTCTTTTTCAGTGTCGCCGGTGTTTTTGTAAATTTCCGACAACGCATAATACACAGAGACTTCGCGGCCTTCAGAGCGTTTCAGCACTTCAAGAAAAAACCTTTCGGCTGTGGTGTATTGCTTCAACTCAAGGCAAAAAGATGCAATGTTGAGAAGACTTCTGTTTTCGTATTTCACCTTTTTATAGAACCCCTCCATCCACGTAAGGAATTTTCCATTGGGCACGAGATTTAAAGTCTGCATTTTTTTCTGGTCATCCGTTGATTCATTTAGTCCGAATTTCAACGGAAGTGTTACAAAATTAATTTCAGGCATGTTGATGGTCGTGTCTTTTTTCATAAATATAGCAGCGTTACCGTCAAGATAGATGAGTTTCCATTGCGGCATTGCGGCGATCTGCGAAGTCCAGGTGTAATACTTCTGATAGTTATAGACGATGAATTTCGGATCGTATTTGGAAAGAAGGTTCACAAGGCCGCCATTCCAGCTATTCACCACTTCATTATAAAGATCTTCTTTCATCACCTCAAGACGTCCGTCAATAAACACAGGTTGCATCGTACGCCATCCAAGCCAGCCACCAAAGCCAATACTATTGAGAATTTTTCCGTTCAGCTTATGGTCAGTCATGAAAGTTGCGGCTTTCTCTGGTTGCTGAAATTCATCAATACCCATGCCGGTTTTAAAATAAGATTCATTGGAAAGATACCAGGAGTTGGTGAACAGCCTGAACGAAAGAACCACCGGAATGATTAGCAGCATACAGAAGACAACACGCCTTATCCATTTGGTGTCAGTGAATTTTTTTCTCTTCTTCATCATTTCAGTGAACTGCTTCAATGATGCTCCTGTGATAGGAAAGGCGATGATCACAAATAGCGGTATGTTGCGTATGGAGATCAATGCAAGATAAAGAAAAATCAACATCAGGATGAGCTCGTGTGCTTTTCTTTTTCTAATGGTGATCAGTGCAAGGAAGATTGAAAAAACAGAAAATAATATGAACAAAATATCCTTTACTGATGTGAAGTCAATGTGAAAAAACGACCTGAATTCTTTGATGTATTGATGGTAAATGTTGTTGCTGTCGAAACGTGTAAAAAGCTCAAGAGGAAATGTGAAACCCCTGATAAAATATGGGTTGATCAGGCAAACTGCAAATGACAAACACATCCATAATAAAAAGTAAAGGTCCACTTTCCTGTCCCTGATCAGTAAGCTGACAAAATAAGACCCTGTCAGCGCAAAGCCAAGTATAAAAAGACTATGGATGTTGCACCAGACGAGCATTAGCACTGCCAGCAGATAGAGTTGTTTTTTGCCACTGTGATAATAATTGTCGAGAATGAGCAGGGCTGTGGTGATAAAAATAAATGTGAACATCTCGGGCCTGAGAACGATTCTCGCCTCGATGATCAGAAAAGCGGCAGGAAGTAAAATGCACGAAAGATACAAAGGAATGCCCAGTGAGAAGTTTCTTTTTAGCAGAATGAAAAACAAAGCCAGGCTCAGACATGCAGTGAGGATGCACAGTCCTGCGTATCCTGTGACTTTAAAACAAAGAAAAATGATCACCTGGAAAAGCCATTGCAGGTCAGTATAATCGTTGTGAGTTGCACTGAAAGTAAAAGTATCTTTTGATGGAAAAGAGAAATGTTCCATGATCCACCTGCCGGAATTCAAATGAAAACC
>CAISZK010000419.1 GCA_903889915.1 uncultured Bacteroidota bacterium | reverse complement strand
TTTTCGATTACAAACTCTTTTGGCCAATAATGTAGACCTTTTAAATGACCATCAATCAGGCTTTCGTAAGTTTCGTCAAACTTATGACAATATTGCCTTCTTAGAACATGAAGTCCTTGAAGCACTTAACAGTAAAGCCGGCAAAACAAATGAGGGTCGTGAACAAGTGGCAGCCGTCTTTTTTGACTTGTCAAAGGCGTACGACGTTACTTGGCGTACCCTCATTTTGAAACAACTTGCCAAAAATAATATTAATGGCTATATGCTCAAATTTCTGAAAAACTTCCTAAGTGACAGAAGATTTCAAATTCTTTTCGGTAATACTCTCTCTCAACCCAAAATTCAAGAAAATGGGGTCCCTCAGGGCTCCGTCCTTTCGGTTACTCTTTTCCAAATAGCCATTAATACGATCTTTAGCTATATTAAAGACTCTTCTGTCAAATGTCTGGCATACGCCGATGACATCGTCCTAATTTGCAGAAATAAACGGTCAGATAATTTGCAAATTAAACTTCAAAAAACTATCCACAACCTTGAAAAATGGTGCCATGAAACTGGTTTTAGATTCTCAAATGAAAAAACTTCAATGATCCAGTTTAGCAAAAATGGCAATATTTCAGACAAAAAACTCATCAATTTAAATCTTTTCGACATTCCCATAACAAAAGTGACACAAGTCAAATTCTTAGGTATGACCATCGATCATACAATGTCTTGGCGTCCTCATATTGAAAAAACCAAAGTCAATGTTCAAAAGTGCCTACAACTCTTCAGGGTCATCGCAAGCTCTAAACACATCAAAAGCCGGTCAACCTTAATTGCTCTTCACCAAGCCCTCGTACTCAGTCGCCTGGAATACGGGGACATCATCTACAGTTCTGCTGCCAAATCGTGGCTCGAAACATTGGACACTATCCATACAACAAGCCTGAGGTCAATTTCTGCAACCCACCGTGTGAGTTATGAAACAGATATTTTAATAGATAACAATATGGAGTCTCTATCGTTTCGCCGTGAAAAACACACAATAGCATATGCTACAAAAATATTAGCTATGCCTAAACATCCTCTCTTCAAAGCCCTCAATTCTGATAATAATCAAAAATTTGTAAATGCTCGAAAAAAACCATTTACCGTTCGAGCTATACAACTCATTAATGAATACAACATCAATCGGCAAATTGACAATATTTCGGTCTCTACCTCTCCAACTTGGCTGATCAAGAACCTTCGGACCAATGATGAAATGAAGTTCATCAAAAAAGAGGATATGGTACCATCAATTGTTCAAAAGCATTTTCAAAAAATCAAAGTGAGACATCGAAGAAGGATGGACCTTCTTGTATATACTGATGGCTCCAAGATGGACAACAAAACTGGATATGGCATATATTCTAGCCAGTTTGAATCCAATGGCCGACTTCCAGATACATGTTCAGTGTACACGGCAGAACTATACGCCATTCTAACCGCTTTGCGGTTAGCGTTAGATGCGGAAAATATGAACGGTATAGTAATTTTTACCGATTCATTCAGTTCTGTCCAATCACTGCAAAATTATCAAAGCACTAACCCGATAGTCCAAAACATACTAA
>CAISZK010000418.1 GCA_903889915.1 uncultured Bacteroidota bacterium | reverse complement strand
TTCCCGAAAGCGAAATCTTTTTTTTGAAGTCTGCTAAAAGTTCAGAAAAACCCGCTACCTTTGCACTGGCGGCAGTGATAAGGTTTGCTTTTTGTTCTTTTTTTTCATTATTGATAAGTTTTGAATTTATTTGCAAAAGTAAGTATTAGCACTGCTGCTTTTTTAAAACTACCGCAAGGTTTCGTGCAACGAAAAAATTGCAGCAATTGAAAAAACTGCTGCAATTTCTAGCTCGTTATCGTTCATGCTTAGAAAAAACCCTGAGACAGACAGACTGTTTATAACTTGTACGGACTTTTAAAATAAAATTGACAGACAATATCTAATTTTGCAAAAATATATTTGACATGAAAGTAAATGAACCTCTTTTTGACTATATCAATCCCAACACAGACTATCAAATTTTAAATGGAGATAGCTTGAAGATACTTAAAGGAATTGAAGATAAAAAATTTGACTTAATTATAACTTCACCACCTTACAATGTTGGGAAATCCTATGAGACAAAGACAAGTATTGAAAAATATCTTGAATCACAAGAAGGAATAATAAATGAGCTTGTAAGAACCCTTTCAGACAAAGGAAATTTATGTTGGCAAGTTGGTAACTATGTTGACAAGGGCGAGATATTCCCTTTAGACATTTATTACTATCAGATATTTAAAAAACACGGTCTCAAACTTCGCAACAGAATTATTTGGCATTTTGGACACGGGCTACACGCTTCAAATCGGTTTAGTGGACGCTATGAAACTATACTGTGGTTCAGTAAAACCAATGATTATATTTTCAACCTTGATGATGTCCGTGTTCCTTCAAAGTATCCAGGTAAATTACATTTTAAAGGAGCGAAGAAAGGCCAACCATCAGGCAACCCTCTTGGAAAGAATCCAAGCGATATTTGGGAAATCATTGCTAATGACTGGGAAACTTCAATGTGGAACATCCCAAATGTAAAATCAAATCATCCTGAAAAAACAGGACATCCTTGCCAGTTTCCAATTGAGTTAGTAGAACGCTGTGTTCTTGCATTGACAAACGAAAACAGTTGGGTGCTTGACCCATTTTCAGGAGTGGGTTCAACTGTGATAGGTTCAATTAAAAATAACAGGAACGCTATTGGAATTGAAAAGGAAGAAGAATATTGCAATATTGCCAGAAAGAGAATTGAAGAACTTAACGAAGGTAAATTAAAAATAAGACCGATAAACAAACCTATTCACATACCATCTGAAAAGGACAAAGTAGCGCAAGTACCTATAGAATGGACACAACTTGAATTGCAGAATGTAAACGGAAGTTATAACGGAATAACCCATAAAATATGAAAATAGCACAAAAATATTCTCATTTAAACGGAGAGGAATATCTTATTGTTCATCACAATAAACTTTATAAAGAAATAAAAGAGGTCATTGCAAATATTGACGCAGAAACTCTTAGAACAAAGATAAGTAAAGAGAAAAGAAAAATCGGTAATTCTTTGCTATCTCCTATTGACTTAAATAAAGCCTTTAATGTTGCTTTTTATAAACGAAAATGGGAAGAAAGCAGATACAATTACTATATCACTCTTGACCGTGAATTAATGGAGAAAAGTTTGTTAATGTCAGCTAAAGAACAAAAGGAATTTCTAATTGAGAACGGAGAAAAAGAACCAATTTACAGTTATAATCAAACAGATTTTGTAAAAGACAAGATTGCCGTCGAAGTTCAGTTTGGCAAGTATGCTTTTGTAGCTTTTGATTTATTCGTAAAACATATGCTTTTTTATTCAGGTGGTAAAATTAATCTTGGAATTGAAATCCTTCCGACTAAAAAAATGCAAGCTCAAATGAGTAGCGGTGTTGCCTATTATGAAGGCGAAGTTTATAATGTAATGAGACAAGGTCGAAATAGCCCACCAGTTCCTTTGTTAATTTTGGGAATAGAACCAGAATAAAAAAAGCACGAAACGATAACGAAAGCATTGCCGTAATATTTTTTTTGCAGGTGGACGTGGGGTAAGAAAGTTCAGTGCTCTTTCAATCATTTGTACGGTCAGAAAGGGCAGTGCCTTTAATTCCTGCAAAAAAAATAAAAACGGCAATACTCTGTCCGTTATTTACACATTCGGGAATAGACCTAATGCGAAAATGTTAGTGAATGTTCTACAAAATTATAACAATCCCTCTCTTTTCAATGCATAGCCTGCTTTGGAGCAACCCAATTTCATAATTTATCTTAATTGTTGAAAATAACTTTTTTTATTTGCCTGTAGTTTACAGCAAGTCCTTAAATTTGCATGATTATCTTTACAGGATAAATCAGGATAATTGAGAGTACTCTGAAAAGTAAAAAAGAAAAATAAAACCACAAAAACACCAATACACTTCACCCCGTGGGATAACTCTGTTTTTAAAATTAATCATTAAATCTGAAAAATATCCAACGGGGTAAACTACACAAAATAATATAAACCAATTCACCCCGTTGGATATAGTGATAATTCAAATAAGGTGAAAATTGGAAAATTATCCCACGGGGTAAATAGCTTTTTGTGAAATTTTGTGTTTTAGAGTTTTAGTGGTAAAATAAACTTATTGGAGTGGATTCTATTTTTTATTTTTCTCAGTAACTCTGTGTTTATCTTTTCCTGTAAAATAAATTAAATTACCCCAGGCATGAAAACCCTTTACTCCGAACGTAGATACGTGATCAGCATCATCATGATTGCTATCGGGGTTATTTTTGTTGTCAGGCTTTTCTACCTGCAGATCATTGATGACAGCTATAAAGCTTCGGCCGACAGAAATGTGCTGAGGGTGCTTCCGCAATACCCCGCAAGAGGTCTCATTTACGACCGTAACGGAAAGATACTTGTCCACAACGAAGCCACCTACGATCTGATGGTGGTGCCCAAGGAAGTTAAGAACATTGATACTGCTTCGCTCTGCCACATCATTGGCATCAACAACGAAACATACAATTCAAGGCTGGAAAAAGCGCGGAACTATTCCAATTATGCTCCTTCCATTTTTGAACGCGAGATACCGCAGGAACTGTATGGTTTCCTCCAGGAAAAGCTTTCAAATTTTCCGGGCTTTTACATCCTTGCGCGTACTCTTCGCAAATATCCTTACAATATCGCTGCGCACACACTGGGCTACATTGGCGAGGTCAACCAGGATGTGCTGGACAACGACAGCTATTACAAACCGGGCGATTACATCGGCGTCAGCGGCATTGAGAAAAGCTACGAAAAAGAACTGCGGGGAAAGAAGGGTGTGAAAATTATGATGGTTGATGTTTTCAACCGCGAGAAAGGCAGTTTCCGCAACGGATTATACGACACTGTGTCGGTAGTGGGGCAGGACCTTACCACCACCCTCGATGCCGATCTGCAGGCCTATGGCGAAGAGTTGATGAAGAACAAAAGAGGAAGCATTGTGGCTATAGAACCCAGAACAGGAGAAATACTGGCGCTCGTTTCAAGCCCATCCTACGATCCAAACCTCCTTGCCGGCCACGACAGATCGAAAAATTATTTCAAACTTCTGAAAGATATTAAACAAAAGCCTCTGTTCAACCGGGCGCTGATGGCAACATACCCGCCCGGCTCGACATTCAAGATCATGAATGCTCTGATCGGTCAGCAGTTGGGTGTGCTTTATCCGTCCACACGTTTTCCTTGCAGCCTTGGTTTCCACATGGGCATAGTGGATGTAAAATGCCATTCGCATCCGTCGCCTTGCAATCTTGAAGAATCAATACAGAACTCCTGCAATTCCTATTATTGTTATGCTTTCAAAGCCATCATTGAGAAATTGGGAGCGAAGAACACAAAGACAAGCTTCAATGTATGGCGTGATATTGTGATGAGCTTCGGCTTTGGCAAAAAGTTTCACAATGATCTTCCCAATGAGCTTGCCGGAAATATTCCTACTGCCGATTATTATGATAAAATTCACGGAACAAATGTTTGGCGTGCGCTTACGATCATCTCACTTGGCATCGGGCAGGGCGAGATCACTGTGACTCCGCTTCAGCTTGCCAACTTTACGGCTGTTATTGCCAACAGGGGCTATTATTACATTCCGCATATCGTGAAAGGCATTGGCACTTCAAAATTCATTGATAAAAAATACACCACCAAACAGATTGTAAAAATTGATTCGGGTTATTTTGATGCAGTGCTTGAAGGGATGCGTTTGGTTATTGATGCAGGAACCGGAGCCGGAGGGAAAATTGAAAAGATCAAAATGGGAGGCAAAACCGGCACTGCCCAAAACCCTCACGGTGAACCTCACTCAATTTTTATTCTGATCGCACCGCTTGATAACCCTAAAATAGTGTTGTCGGTAATTGTTGAAAACGGGGGCTGGGGTGCCGACTGGGCTGTTCCTATCGCCAGCCTTATGGTTGAGAAATATCTGAATGGTGTGGTGAAAAGAGTGGATATGGAGAAAAAAATGACTGAAGGAAGTGTATATTATCCATGAGAGAACAAAAAAACATATTCTCCAATATTGACTGGATCACGGTTGGCATATACCTGGCGCTTGTTACCATCGGGTGGCTTAACATTTATGCCTCTGTCTATAGTGAAGATCATAATAACATTTTTGATTTTTCGCAGATATTTGGCAAGCAAATGATCTGGATTGCATGTGCCATTGTGATCAGCCTTATTATTCTGTCTATTGATATTAAATTCTTCCCTGCTTTTGCCAACTACATTTATGCCTTCGTCATGCTATTGCTCATAGCAGTGTTATTGTTGGGAAACGTTACAGCGGGTTCAAAATCCTGGTTCCTGATAGGTAGTTTTAAACTTCAGCCTGCTGAATTTGCAAAGCTCGCCACAACACTGGCTCTTGCCAAATACCTAAGCACTATTGATATCAAAATTCAGGACATCAAAACCAAGATGATTTCATTTCTTATTCTTGGTTTTCCTGCCGGTCTGATCCTGTTGCAAAATGATACCGGCTCAGCGTTGGTCTATATTTCATTCGTTTTTCTGCTCTATCGCGAAGGGCTTTCAGGCAATGTCCTTATCATAGGTCTTGTTGCAATTGTGCTATTTCTCCTCACTCTTCTGATTGATAAATTTATTATTATCGGAGTACTTGCAGGCATCGCCCTCATACTGTTCTTTTATATTCGTAAACGCAGGAAGGAAATTATTACGCTTATTGGAATTTTTCTTCTTACAGCAGGCTCTGTTTACATGGTTGATTATGTTTATAACAATGTCCTGGAGCCACACCAGAGGAACAGGATCGCTGTTTTAATTGGAAAAGAAACTGATCTGAAAGGGGTGGCATATAATGTAAATCAGTCAAAGATTGCTATTGGCTCCGGCGGATTTTTTGGTAAGGGATTTTTGCAGGGTACTCAAACAAAATTCGATTTTGTTCCGGCGCGCAGTACTGATTTTATTTATTGCACCGTTGGCGAAGAGTGGGGATTTGCGGGCAGCGCTGTTGTCATTGCGCTTTATGTTATGCTCTTTCTCCGGATCATCAAATTGGCCGAGCGACAACGCTCTGTTTTCAGCAGGATCTACGGATATGGTGTTGCATCAATTCTGTTTTTCCATTTCATGATAAACATTGCCATGACCATTGGATTGGCTCCTGTGATCGGCATCCCTTTGCCCTTTATCAGCTATGGAGGTTCTTCATTGTGGGCGTTTACCATCCTGCTTTTCATATTTGTCAAACAGGATGCATGCAGGCTTCAACTGTTGTGATAATGTGCCATGTTAATTGAATAAGTATAAGGGTTAGTTTTGAGGAATGATGTAAGGGAAAACAACACATCATCACTTGAAAATACAACTACCCTTTGTAATTCATTCACTGATTTCCCTGGCTCCTTTATACTCCCTTACCTTATTACCTTTCCTCTATAGTTACCCAAAAGGCTACGCGCACTAAAGTCATCGGATGACTATCCGCCCTATCAAAACAAGATTAACTCATAATTTCATTCAGTATCGTGTGCAAATTGCATTTTCATTTCACTTACCCTGTCAAATACCCTTGCTACTTTTCTCCAATAAAAAAGGCAAAGATCATATCGCTATTCTCTTTGCCTTTTTAAAGTCTGATTAATTTCTATCCTAGTAGAACATCCATCGGTTATCCACCACTTTTGCATTCTTTTCAAGGGCAGGATAAACCTCATACGATTGATTTGAAAAACTCTGTAATAACTGTGTAATTGTCTGTTTGTAATCTTTCGTCACCGGAGCATCAACATAACGATCGAGATAAACTACATACACGCCAATATTCCCTTTCAATGGTTCTGACATTGTTCCGGGTTTCATGGTGAAGATGTTTCCGATAATTTTTGGTTCCGGACCAAAACCAGGAAGCGAGTATGATGAAAAAGTAAGGTGGTCCAGCGTGTCAACCTTTGAACTGTCTTTCACAGCCAGTGTTTCAATTGAAATACCTGCGGTTTTCATTGCAGTGATCTTTTTGATGATCATCTCTGCTTTCTTTTCAACTTTTGCAAATGGTTCGATTTGTGTCTTGATCTGTTCCAGCGGAGGGATTCCTTTTTCTCTTATTTCTTTGAGATAAGCAACCACGTAACATGTCTGCAGATCGAACACCTTTGAAACGTCACCTTTCTTGGTAGCTTCATCAAATACCCAGCGTACAATTTCCCTTGGTGCATCCAACCCTGGAATATTATTTGTCATGGGTTTTAAATCCGGAGCGCTTTTTTTAGTAAGTTTTTTCTTTGGTACAGATGTGTTAAATTGATCCATGGTTGTATTTTCTCCTGCAAATGCACTTGCAGTATTGTAAATATCATCAGTTGTTTCCTTACTTGGTTCGGTTTTTTTCGTGATAACTGCAAGCTGAACTTTTCTGAAAAGTTTCTTTTTCCCTGTAACTTTAATAATGTGGAATCCAAAATCTGTTTCAACAACTTTTACATCGCCAACCTTGCCAACTGCACAGGCATTGGTAAATGAGCTTATCATTTTGCCGCCGGCATCAACATCAGTAAACCAATCAAGGTCGCCCATTTTTTTCTTTGCTACTTCGTCATCCGAAACTGATTTGGCCAAAGTGTCAAATAGCTTTGGATTTTTCTTTATCACAAGAAGCAAACTGTCGGCCATTTTCTTTGCTTTTTCTTTTGTCCTGGTAATGGTTTCAGCGGCTCTCATTGCACCTGCGTAAGAAATTAAGATATGGCTTGCTTTCATTGAATCCGGCCTCATCTCGAATGCCATTACCTTTGCAATGGAATAAGTGTAATCATTAAATAATGGTCCGATAACATCGCCAACTTTAGATTTGAAAATAGTAGAATCAAAAGGAGCGGGCATCTTTTCTTTCTTGTAATAAGTGCTGTCGTACTTATCATCCGAGGTCTTGTTCACATACGTCATGATGTTCGATGTGTCAAGAGGTGTAAACTCACTGTAAATTCTGGTGATATCAGTATTTGCTTTCTTGAGATCGGCAGCAGAAGGTACTATATCAAAAGTAACATACTCTATATCGCGTGAGGCTTCAGTAATTTCGTATTCATGCTTGTGTTTATCATAGTATGCCTGCAGATCTTCCGGTGTTACGGTGACTTTGGTGTCAGGAATATTTGAATATTTATCAACAAAAAAGCGAAGAACAGCTTTTTGATTTTGCTCAATATAATTCTGTTTTGCCATTGCCTTGGGAATGTAATATCCTCCTTTTATCAGGTTCACATATTTGTTGTAGATCCGGTCAGCTTTGATTTGATCTTCCAGATAGAGCCATTGTGCCTTGGTACCAGGTGTTTTTTCTTCACGCTGGTCAAGGGTTTTGAGGAAATTTCGCACTGCTTCAGGATTAAATTTTCCTGTTTGAGGATCAGAGAAATTCTGCAGAATATACTGATGCGGTTCTTTGCCCTGTACAAGATCCCACAACTCGTCAGGTGATACAGCAAGTCCTAAGTCGTCATATTCTTTTCCAAGAACGATATCACGAACCAATTGCTTCCATGTGTCATCTTCCAGTTTATACTTTTCAGCAGCGCTCATTTCTTTGCCTGTTTGCTGCTTGGACATTTCTTCCTGTTGTGCAACTTTTTTCTCGAATTCTACGCGGGTGATTTTGTCTCCCAGTACTTCACCGGCGTTGCTTTGTTTATTCCCTTTGTTACTCTTACGCCAAAAGTCACCCAGAACAAATGCGGCTAGAGCTATGCCAATGATAATTGTAATAATTCCACCTCTTTTACGTATTTTCCCGATAAGAGCCATTATATATTTCTTTTAAAATTAAGGGTGCAAATTTAGATTAATAATTCGAATTATAAAATTATTCCTGAAAATTCATTTTGAAATGCTGTATTTGCCTGACAGTATTTGCTGTTTGAAAGGGAAGGACTGCGGTCTTCCGCTGATTAAAAATCCTACTGTATCAATCTTCTTTTATCGTGAAAGAGCCTTTTGGTTTTAATATCTTCCAATGATCAAATCTTTCGTCGGCATCAAGTCCGTTGCCATAAAGAATCTCTTTACCGGTGTTCACTGTAACATATTTGTCTGAATAAATCCGGCCTTTATTTTGATCCCAAACCAGGTGTTCTGTATTCAATTGTTCCTGTTTTTCATTGACGACCACTACATGATTTTTCGCTTCCATGATTTTTGTCCTGGTATAGCTTATGGCATAGTTTGCTGTCAGCTTCGATTTAACCTGCATCATTACGTCATAAAATTTCACATCCACACCTTTTGGCATCTCAGAATAAGGATTGTCACCTTCATAACGATCAAGCTGCGGTGCTTTCACAATTACTGAAACATGCCCTGAATCACTGTAAATGGTTTCAATATTTTTCGCTGTTTCAACCGGAGCATTGGCTTTGCTGGCAAGTGTATTGATCACCTTGATGTCATTTTCACATGCCCATAAAAAAACAAGCAGAAATGAAAAGAGAGCAATATGTTTTCGTGAAAACATAGATCAGGAAGAGTATTTGAATTTAAAGAAAGATCGTGCAGATGCGCTCTGTATGCATGATGGTGCAAGAAATAAGGAACAGGAGGGTGTAGAGGTAAAAACTACTTGTCCCGGGAAAAAAATTAATGCCGCAAACGTTACACCCATTACCAATTACTTTAACATAACTTTTTATTCAAACCTGTGTTTGATAAACCAGCGTTCATAAACTGAAAGACTCAGCACTATTTGTGCAAATTGTTCCCTAATCAGGTTGCTGTCTGTTGTTCCTTTTTGTCCGACTTCAAATCCAAGATTTAAAGTGGTTTTTAGCCGCTTCAACGGGAAGCCCAAACCTGCACTGACAGCATATTCTTTTAACTGGTTGTTGCGTAAAGAAAGATATGATTGGTTATAGCGAAAACCAAGGCGATAATGTACATAACTCCAGTAACCGGAGACAGCCGTATTTTTAGGAGTATATTCAGATCCTGCCGAGATCGTCCAGCTATTTTTCAGTGAATCTTTCTCTCCGAATAATGAATAATTTGTCCAGTTTTGATTCTGGAAATCCAGGCCCACAAGCCATCTGTCGGTCATTCCAAAGGTTATTCCACCACCTATAGTCATTGGCAAAACAATCTTACCCTTTGTGTTGTTTGAATTGATCACGGTGTCTTTAATGGTTTCGAGACCACCTGCTGTAAAAAATCTGTAAGCCAAAGAATCTTCTTCTGCTCTCAGGTGTGAGGAAACGTTGTAAACCGCACCCAGTCCAATTTTAAAACCTTTTTTCAATATGGTTTTACAGTGAATTTTGAAATCCTTTTTTAATGTTGTTTGATATTGTACTCCATAATTGAAAAGAAAATCATTTACCAAAGTGGAATTGGATAGTCTTACTGCCAGATAATTCAAAGAATCAGGAAATGTAACGGTCCTTGTCTTGTCGAGAAATCCAAAGACATAAGCTGCATTTACACCAAAAGAAAATTTCTTTATCCTGAAAGCATTCCCGATATAAAACTGGTTCAATCCGCCCGAGCCTTCGTAAGTGTAATTTATTTTTCCAATGTCAGGCACTGATTGGTAATCCGAAATTTTGTAACCAACGCTGCTGAAAGGCAACAGTCCCATGCTGGCACCCCACCATTTTGTTACCGGAAAACCAATGACAAGATATGCAAGTGAAGTATAATTTGAAACCTGTTTGAAATTTGTTGTAGCCAATTGAAAAAACTGAGTATTGACGCCTGTTTCAAACACAAAAGAGTTTGTATCAAAAGCTGTGTAGGAAGCAGGATTGGAATAATTCACCCCGTTGGAATTGCGATAACCATAAGCCAACCCACCCATTCCGATATTCCTTAAATACCTATTATTTTGAAGGTCGCCAATGCCATATCTTGAATAGGGAGAACTGATCCTTGTTTGAGAAAACCCGCTGCCCGCAAGCAGTGAAACAAGTATTACTGTAAGAAGAGTAATTTTTTTATAATTCATTATAATCTAAAATTTCGTTTAACCCAACGAGTACCAATTCGGGTACTGCAAAGATGCTACTTTTTAACCGATCTGCAAAAAAATGTCCGTCGCCTCCGCAAATCACAACTCTTAAAGGATTGTAAATTTCCCTGTACCTTTCTATGATTCCATCCATTTCCGCAACTGCACCATTAATAACACCCGAAAGAATTGATTTTTCAGTGTCGTTTCCTGTTAATTCTTTGAAATCGGTCAGCGACACTAACGGAAGTTTTCCGGTAAAAGTATGCAGACCATTAAATCTTATTAAAAATCCCGGTGAAATGCTGCCTCCGGGGTATGTTTTTTCTGCTGTAATCAGGTCATAAGTGATGCATGTACCCGCATCAATGACAAGCACATTTTCTCCGGGATAAATTGAATTTGCACCAATCACTCCTGCCAAGCGATCTCTTCCGAGTGTTGCAGGTGTTTTATACAAATTGGTGACAGGAATCGGTGTCTTTTCTGAGAATTCAACAAAGCTGAAATTATTTTTCAGATAAACGATAACATCATTACTAACTTCCTTCACAGAGGAAAGAATTGCTTTCGAAAAATCTTTGTGTTTTTCTTTGACGGATTCAATAAAATTGATTGAAAGTTCCGGTGAATAATCAATGTCAGCAAGCTGTTTTTTGTCAAAAACACCTGCTTTCACCAGTGTGTTACCGTTATCAAGTACTAGTTTCATTTTATAAAGTCGGCTGCAAAGGTATGAATATTAGCTTAAAAGATGACATTGTGTCAAATTACAATAATTTTTTTTTTTAATATTCAAAAATAATTCTACATTTGCAGCCCTAAATCTATTTTGGTGGGGTAGCTCAGTTGGTAGAGCAACGGACTGAAAATCCGTGTGTCGGCGGTTCAATTCCGTCCCTCACCACAACCCAAAAACAAAAAGCCCGTCGTTCTGTTGAATGCGGGCTCTTTTATTTTATGGAATTCTATAAGGCTTTTGTTCTGCAATCCTGAAAGATTAAATCTTCGTCACACCTCAAGCATTACTAAAATTTTCCTGATTATTAATAAAGCATTTCGGGTGCAACCTTTTCTTCTGTTCCATTTTTAAACATCACCTGGTACTTGATGTAATATTCATGCTTGCCACCTCCGACAATGATATCGCTTATGATTGCCCTTGATGAATCTCTTTTCAGATGAACTACATCTCCTACATTATACTTTAATGCCACTCTGACAGAATCACGGTATGACATAGCTACTGTCAGTGTGCGGTATCTCGCAAGAAAAGAATTGACCAGCATGAGGGAATCTCTTGTGTTCGCCAAATGCTTGTATTTCAAACTTGCATTTTTCGATGCCTGCTCCATGGCCGAAATGGTTTTCTTCTTCTCATTCATGTTTTCATTCAGACTGTATATGGTATAGGCGAGGCCAATAAATACAAGGGATAAAACAACAATGAGGATAATTTTCTTTTTCATCAGTATCAATGATTTGTTTTGTACAAATGTAAGGATTTATACGAACTGATTTCACATAAGTTTCCTGATTGATTAAATTGTAGTAATTTTATGCCTTAATTTAATTGTATGGAATTATTCGAAACTATATTCAACCGCCGCAGTATTCGCAGATATGAAACAAGGCAGGTTGAAGAAGAAAAGGTGCAGGAAATTTTAAAAGCAGCCATGTTTGCTCCTTCTGCAAGGAATAGTCAGGCGTGGCATTTTATGGTTATCACAGACAGAACAATCCTTGATGAGATCAGGTGTGTTCACCCTTATGCAGGAATGCTCGCTGAGGCGCCTCTGGCAATACTTGTATGCGGTGACAAATCCATTGATCCCAGCGAAGGTTATCTGAACACCAACTGCTCTGCAGCTACTCAAAATATTTTACTGGCAGCACATGCATTGGGTTTGGGAAGTGTATGGCTTGGGGTTTTCCCAAGGGAAGAAAGAATTAAAGCCATCGCCGAAGTGCTGAGACTTCCTCAGCATATTCTTCCAATTTCACTTATTGCCATTGGATATTCCGCTGAAAAGCCGGAAAAGCCAGAGAGATTTAAACCTGAAAAGATACACAGGGAAAAATGGTGAGATGGTAAATAATTTACCTTTTAAGTTCAAATATTACCTTTCCTGAAATTTGGATTTTGGAATTTGGATCTTGGATCTTGGATCTTGGATTTTGGAATTTGGAATTTGGAATTTGGAGCTTGGAACTTGGAATTTTTATTTGTTGTTGAAATCATTCATCGTCCTGTCAAGTCCGATGGTTCCAAAACTTTTGACGATCTCAGTGGCGATCTCGATCTTGGGCATTAGAATTTTATTTTCTTCCTCTGTCCATTGCCCCAGCACGTATCTGATCTGATAACCTATGGGGAATTCATTTCCTGCACCTATACGGAGTCTTGCAAATTCATCTGTTCCGAGATGTTCAATGATACTACTTAACCCGTTGTGTCCACCTGCTCCGCCTTTTTTTCTTATTCTCAAAGTGCCTATCGGAAGGGCAATGTCATCAGCAATGACAAGCAGGTTCTCATCCGGAATATTTTCTTTTTTCAGCCAGTAGATGATCGCCTTTCCGCTCAGATTCATAAAGGTGGTAGGCTTGATCAGCACAAATATTCTTCCTTTAAAGCGAAATTCAATATGCCATGCATAGCGCTTCGACTGAAACGCGAGTTTCTCTTTTTCTGCAAGTTTATCAAGCACCATGAATCCTAGGTTGTGCCTTGTATTTACATATTCCGGTCCTATGTTTCCCAGTCCGGCTATCAGGTATTTCATAACTTGGAGTAAGAAGATTGTTTAAAGTTCAAGGTTTAAGGTTCAAAGTTCAATGTTGTCACAGCAGAACTTTACATTTTACATTTTTTTCCTTTTACAATTTACATTCTTGTAAAAAATTCTCTGTTCAAAGTTTCGGATTTTTTGCCTTTATAAAAAAAGGTATAAAGAACTTGTC